>JAFEFK010000535.1 GCA_018240625.1 Pseudomonadota bacterium | reverse complement strand
TCCTTCAGAATCTTGCGCAGGTAGTCGTAGTCAAATGGAGTCACAAACGGTCTCCCGCAAACAGCCGAACGAGCTTCGGTGCGATTTGTCGAAGCGGCAGAATCGCCGCGCAAATTCCGGCATGCGCGGCTGCGCCCGGCATTCCCCACACCACGCTGCTGGCTTCGTCTTGCGCGATGACATTCCCACCCGCCGCGACAACTTCCTTGCCGCCGCGCATTCCGTCCGATCCCATCCCGGTCAGGAGGACGGCCAAAACACCTCCCTGCCAGATGTCGATCGCGGAAGCGAACAGCGGATCGACGGCCGGCTTGCAAAAATTCACCGCAGGGCCGTCATCGAGCGCGATAACGGCGCCCGCACCCTGCTTCGCCACCCGCATGTGGCGGCCGCCCGGAGCGAGATAGATCTGTCCTGGTTTCACAGGCTCGCCATGCACGCCCTCGCGCGCCGGGCGCCCGCTGGCGCGTGCCAGATGCTCGGCGAGAATTGTCGTGAAGGTCGGAGGCATGTGCTGCGTGATCAACACCGGATAGCGGTCGATCACCGGCCCGATTCCGGCCACCATCGTCATCAGCGCCTGCGGGCCACCGGTCGAAGAGCCGATCAGCAGCGCACGCGGCGCGTTCACGCTGAGTGGGCGCAGTATCAGTTTTGGTTGCAAAACTGCCGGCACTGCCAGCGGCGCACGCGCCGTGGGTTTACGTGCGGCCGGCGCCCGCGGCGGTGAGGCGACCACGGCCAGACGGCGACGCTTCGCGCCAAGATGACGAATCTTCTGAATCAAATCGTGCTTGAAAATATCGGCCGCGTCGATCTCGCGGGTGCTCTCAGGCTTTGGAATGTAATCGGCGGCGCCCAACGACAAGGCTTTGAAGCTGATCTCGGCGTTGCGGCGGGTCAGCGTCGAAGCCATGATGATGACGAGATTGCGCTTCTTGGCGAGCAGTTGTGGCAGCGCCGAAATGCCGTCGAGATCGGGCATTTCGATATCGAGGACCGCGACGTCCGGATTGACGCGTTCGACCTGGTTGACGGCATCGAGGCCGGTGCGCAGCGAAGCCGCGACCACCATGTCGGACTCGGCCTCGATCCAGCGGGAAATCAATCCGCGGATAACGACGGAGTCATCGACCACCATGACACGGAGCGGCTCATGTCGCGCCGAAGCCGGAGCCGAAGGACTTGCCACAGCGATACTCATTACTCACCAAACGCAACTTCAAGCAATGCACAAACGACGTCGAGCCGGCCGGTATTCAATGCGGCC
>JAFEFK010000534.1 GCA_018240625.1 Pseudomonadota bacterium | reverse complement strand
CTTACGCCGAGAAGCTCGCTGGCGTGAAGTCGCTCGACAAGGCCCTCGAAGTACAGACCGAGTACGCCAAGTCGGCCTACGAGACGTTCGTCGCAGAGTCGCAGAAGATCGGTGAACTCTATGCCGATCTCGCCAAGCAGGCCTACAAGCCGCTCGAAGGCTTCGCCGCCAAGTTCGTCCCGGCTGCCCGCTAATTTCAAGACTTTCCCACAAATGAAAAGCCCGGCCGTTTGGCCGGGTTTTTTTGTTTTGGGCTGGTGCGCAGATTTACTTCGCGATGCGCAACTGCGAAATTTGCGTGAGAATGTTCTGGAACGCACCGGCCGTCTGGCTGGCCGACGTGATCATCTGGAAGTTGCCGTTGCTGGCGCAATTCTGCAGCACGTTCGATTGAGGATCCACGTTGCCAACGTTCACCTGAATGGTGAAGATTGTAACACCCGCAGCTTTCGCAGCGTTGCATAGTGTCTGCTGACGGGCGTCGATGCAGAGAACGTTACCCGGGGAGCACGTGTATTGCGTGTTGCCATTGCCGTATGCGGGCCAGCGATCCTGAGTATTGAGGCCGTCCGACAACAGCACGAGATAGTCTTGATAAATATGCGTCGAGTCCTTGGCCGGGGCCTGGATAGGGCCGTTAGTCGTACTAAGGGACTGCCAACCCCACGCCAGCCCGATGGCCTGGTTCGTGCCGCCTGTGGGCTTCATGTTTCCGATCGCGGTCTTAAGGGCGCTCCAATCGTTGGTCATCGGCATGATTGGCTGAAGATAAGGATTACTCCCCGTCTTGCAGTAGTTCGTTGACCCCTGCGTGTATTCCTGAGCAGGAAACAAGGACGAAGGGAAATTCGTATCGCCTGGAACCGCGGCTGCATTCTGGATGTCATAATCCTGGTCGCGATCCATCACGCAGCCCGACCAGGTGCTGTGGTTCGCAGGCGTCCACGTTGCGTATCCTTGCCCCCAACTGCCCGCCGACCACGTGCCTCCGTTCGACGTGCAGCTGTTTTTGCTGGAATATTGCGTCTTTGAGCAGACACCGGCGGACTGACAGGAGTTCTTGGTAGTGTATCCCGAGATGCTGCACGAATTCTGCGACGCGCAACTGGCTTTGGTCGATGCACTGCCGACGCTGCACGTTCCGTTATTTTCATCCCATGTGTCGGGATTGCTCGTTCCGGCAGGGCTGCTCCATTTGATGTAGCTTGGATCGACGACGCCATTGACATTCACGTCCTTCGCGAACGGAATAAGGGAAATGTAGACGTCGCCGCTGGTTTTGGAGAATGCGGACAGTGAGTCGACCATGCTCTGCGCCGAGTTGATTAGGGCACCGATCTTGCCGTTGTCTTGCATCGATCCGGTATTATCAAGGACCATGGCGACACGCATGCGCGTATTGCCCCACGTGGACGTCGAGCTCGTGTTGAAGTTGAGTTGGGAGAACCCGGCGACCTTCATGAAGTCGGTCTTGATACTTCCGCTTCCGCTCAGCAGAATTTGGGCCGCAGCCGCCGTTGTGCTCGGCGTATATACCGCGCTGATCGAGACGTTCAGGGCATCGGTGTTGTGATACAGTGCGGTGAAATACTGCTGAGCCGCTTGGGTGATTTGATCCGACGTCAGGGTTGGGTTGGCGGCAGCGTCCTTCGAGACCATCAGTACCGCCGAATCCATGGCGGCCTGCATCGAGGACCGTGCCGCATTGGCCCGCGTATAGTCGACGGCGGCACCGACGAACCCCAGCATTGGCAGGAGCGCGATTGCAAAAATCGGCGCGATATTGCCTCGGTTGTTATGGCCAAATCGGGCTACTGAGTTGCTAATCCGTTTGCGAATAGACGTAGCGGGCATGACTGT
>JAFEFK010000533.1 GCA_018240625.1 Pseudomonadota bacterium | reverse complement strand
GCTGGAGAGGGCAGTACGCACCGTCAGTATCGAGGCTTCCCTGCGCTCCGGCGCTGCGATCGACTACGCCTTGAAATGGCCGAACGATGTGCTCGCCAACGGGCAGAAACTGACAGGCATTGCGCTCGAAGCAGAAGCGGCAGGCAATGGCCGCCTTGCGGTGATCGTCGGTATCGGTACCAATGTTATTGCCGCTCCCGAGGGAACGCCGTTTCCGGCAACGTCTCTGCGGGCGCTGGGTGTCGATGTGAGGGCCGAGGATGTATTCAGCGCACTATCCGACTCGTGGGCGGATCTGTTTCCGATCTGGGACAACGGACGCGGGTTCGCCGAAATTCGACGCCTTTGGCTCGATCGGGCCGCAGGGCTTGGCCAGCCGGTCTCGATCCGCTCCGGAACGGGCGTGATCACAGGCACTTTCGATACCATTGACGATAGCGGTTGTATGATAATCCGAACCTCGAACGGCAACAGCGAGACGATCACGGCGGGTGACGTCTACTTCGGTTCGGCCGCATCCGCGGGAGCAATCTGATGGCGCGGCCCGATGAACTGACTTTTGCGCCGCTCGGCGGCGTGGGCGAGATCGGCATGAACCTGTCGATCTACGGACTCGGCAACCGCCATCAGCGAAGCTGGCTCGCGGTCGATCTCGGCGTGTCCTTCGGCGATGAAGAGCACCTGCCGGGCATCGATCTCATCATGCCCGACATCAAGTTTCCCGAGAAGGAACGGAAGAACCTTGTCGGTCTCGTTTTGACGCATGCGCACGAAGATCATTTCGGCGCGATCATCGACCTTTGGCCGCGTCTGAAGTGCCCGATTTATGCGACCAAATTCAGCGCTGCGTTGTTCGAAGCCAAATGTGCGGCGGAACGTAATGCGCCGGAAATCCCGGTGACTGTGGTGGAGTCGGGCCGCCGCATCGACCTCGGTCCGTTCAGCGTGGAGTTCATTCCGGTCGCGCATTCAATTCCTGAATCGCATGCGCTTGCCATTCATACGGCGGCCGGCACCGTTCTGCATACCGGTGACTGGAAGATCGATCCGACCCCGATGATCGGCGTGCCGACCGACGAGCGGCGATTGCGCGAACTCGGCGATGAGGGTGTGTTGGCGCTGATCGGCGACTCGACCAACGCCGTACGGGAGGGCCGCTCGCCGTCGGAGACGGAAGTCGCCAGAAACATCGCCGAACTCGTGAAGGCGGCGAAAGGACGCGTCGCCGTGACGACGTTCGCCTCCAACGTCGCACGCTTGCGCGCCGTGGCCGATGCCGCGCGCGAGGCGGGGCGCGAAGTCGTCGTGGTCGGCCGTGCGATGGAGCGCGTGGTGCAGGTGGCGCGCGAGACCGGGCATCTGGACGGGGTACAGAGTTTCCGCAGCGCCGACGTCTACGGTCATCTGCCGCCCGACAAGGTGCTTGCGTTGTGCACGGGCAGTCAGGGAGAGCCGCGTGCCGCACTGGCGCGCATCGCCAGGGACGACCATCCGCAGGTGACGCTGAACAGGGGCGACACGGTGATCTTTTCGTCGCGGACGATCCCCGGCAACGAGAAGGCGGTCGGCGGGATCATCAACGGTCTGGTCACGCAGGGTATCGAGGTCATCACCGATCGCACCGAACTGGTCCACGTGTCCGGCCATCCGCGCCGTGACGAATTGCGCGACATGATTGCATGGGTTCGCCCGCAGTTGGTGATCCCGGTTCATGGCGAAGCGCTGCATTTGTCGGAGCACGCACAACTGGCGCGCGCGTGCGGTGTGCCCAAGGTCATGGTCATCAAGAACGGCGACCTTGTCCGGCTGGGGCCTGGAGATCCGGCCATTCTTGAGGAGCTTCCGTCCGGCCGGTTGTACAAGGATGGCAATCTCCTCGAGGATTCGAAGTCGCGGGCGGTCGTCGAGCGCCGGCGCATGGCGTTCGCGGGTTGCGTGTTCGTGGCGATTGCCGTGACGGAGAAGGGGGAACTGGCCGACGATCCCGAGATCGATTTGGTCGGCATCCCCGAAAAGAATAAAGCGGGTGAGGAACTTGACGACATCGTTTTCGATGCAGTGGTATCCACCGTAGAAACACTGCCCCGCGCGCGGCGGCGCGATCCAGATGCGATGGCCGAGTCCGTGCGCCGTGCCGTCCGGGCAACGGTTGCGGAAGAGTGGGGCAAGAAGCCGCTCTGTTACGTTCACGTACTGGTGGTCTAGGGATCGCGGAGGGATAACATGCTGGGCCGGCTCAATCATGTCGCCATCGCGGTCAAGGATGCCGAAAAGGCCGCGAAGATCTACGGCACCGCTTTTGGCGCCGAAATTTCCGCGGCCGTACCATTGCCCGAACACGGCGTGATCACTGTGTTTGCGACATTGCCCAATACCAAGATCGAGTTCATTCAGCCGCTTGGCGAAAACTCACCGATCGCAAAATTCGTCGAGCGGAATGCCGATGGGGGCATTCATCACATCTGCTACGAAGTGCCGGACATCATCGCGGCGCGTGACACTCTCATAAAAGAAGGCGCGCGCGTGCTGGGAGATGGCGAGCCGAAGATCGGCGCGCATGGCAAGCCGGTGCTGTTTCTCCATCCGAAAGACTTTTCCGGCGCCCTTGTCGAAATCGAGCAGTCTTGAGGATTCGATGGCTTACGCGATCTCATCCGCACTCGCCATCTACTTCGTCATCTGGTGGATCACGCTGTTCCTCACGCTGCCATTTAGCGTGCGAAGTCAGCACGAGGACGGCGAGGGGGCGCCGGGCACCGATCCCGGTGCGCCAGTGGTGCCGCTGATGCGGCGCAAGCTGTTCTGGACCACGCTCATTTCGATGGTGATTTATGGGGCGGGCGCTCTGGCCTATTACGCCGGTCTGTTCGACGTGGCGCGGCTATCGCGACTGATGGGCATTCCGATCTAGCTGCAAAGCAACAAGAGCGGCCCGAACCCGGAACCGCTCTTGTTGTGATCGGTCACTGCTCGACGCGATCCGATCATGACTTACTGGCAGATATGGCGTCGGCCGTCTTCCATTCGGACCCAGGTGCCGGGCTGACAAACGAAACCGTTACGCGCGGCATAGTTGTCGCTATGGCGAAAGCCGCAGCCACCGGCCGCTTTCTGACCATCGGTCATGCATTCATCGCTATCGTAGGCATATGCGTCGTTGTAGGCGTAGGCATCGTTCCCGAACGGCGCGGCCGCAATGGCGCCGGCTGTGCCGATTGCGCCGCCAACGACTCCCGCGGCAACGTCTGCGGGCCAAAAACCGTTATCGCGATGATCGTTGTAGGCATGCCGATCAAAGTCGCGATGATGATTATAGCCCCGGTGTGTCGAGGTCGTCGGCTGCTGCGACATGTCCTGTGCCATCACCGGCGAGGCGACCAGTGATGTGACAATCGCAGCGACGGCGAGAAACGTCGTTTTCGTCATGCGTTGCTCCTTTTCGTTGATGGCAAGCCAACGAGGCGGGCGACGAGACGTTCCGGCGAGAGGCTGTGTTCGGTTCAATCCGGCGTGAGGTTCCGGTTCCATTCGTTATCGCGGGATTTCGAATGCTCCCAGACGAAATTCATCGGCGTCGCCCTCAGCCGGCTGAATGAGCCGCGTGAAGGTTGCGGTCGGAAATTGCTGCCAAATCGCAATGTCTTCGGCCTTGATCGTAAGCCAGCCGAACGTGAAGAGGTAACGGCCGGGTTCCGTGACGCGCCCGACCTGTTGCCAACTGACTTTATGTATTTCGGGATCGAACACTGCTTTCGCCTTCGAGGCTGGTCGCAATAAAATTCTGGTCCAAATTTGTTACGAAGTGATCAAGATCGATCAGTAGGCGTTGCCATGCTCCGTCGATTTCGGGCGACCAGTCTGATCCCAGAATTTCGCGGATGGTCGCGGCAACGACGCCAAAAAACCGGCCGAATAATTCCGGGGACGTACCATAGGCATCGTGCGACTGAACCTCGCACTGAATCATTCGGAAGTTACCGGTCCGCTCCCCGGCAAAGTCCAGTATCGCGTCG
>JAFEFK010000532.1 GCA_018240625.1 Pseudomonadota bacterium | reverse complement strand
TCCCCGCCAGCGGGGAGAGGTCGGATTGCGCAGCGATCCGGGTGAGGGGCAGACGACCGGCGCAAGAGCCCCTCACCCCACCCCTCTCCCCAGCAGGGAGAGGGGGAAGAGTGCCGCGGCGCTACAAACTTCTTCTTCACCTCTCCCCACTGGGGAGAGGTCGACCGGCGAAGCGCAGCGGAGACGGTCGGGTGAGGGGGATAGTCAAAAAGGCACCCCCCACCCCCGACCCCTCCCCGCCGCAAGCGGAGGGAGGGGAGAAGAAGACGCCCTCGCTTCCGCGTTCAAGGCGTCCGGCGCGCAATTCGTCTGCCTGTGTTCGTCGGACAAGGTCTATGGCGAACACGCGGCCGCCGCGGCAACAGCCCTTCACGCGGCAGGCGCACGTCATATCTATCTGGGAGGCGGGCCCGGCGAGAAGGAAGCTGCATTGGGCGCAGCCGGGGTGCAGGATTTCATCTTCGCCGGCGGCGACGCGCTGGCGGTGCTGAACGGTGCCTGGCAGGTGCTGGAGCGGCGATGACCGAGCAAGCAAAACCGGCGCTGACCGGAGGATGCCAATGCGGCGCGGTTCGTTTCGCCGTATCCGCCGCGCCGGTGCGGGTCAGCATCTGCCACTGCCGGATGTGCCAGAAGGCAAGCGGTGCACCTTTCGCGGCGTTTGCCGACTTCGACCGCAATGACGTGCGCTGGACCAGGGGTACGCCGGCCACGTTCCGCTCCTCCTCGATCGCGGAGCGCGGCTTCTGCGCGGCTTGCGGGACGCCGTTGAGTTTCGGCCGGATTGGCGGCGATCGCATCGAGATCATGACGGGCGCGTTCGACCGGCCCGACCTTCTGGTGCCGATCCGGCAATACGGAACCGAGTCCCGGCTCGGCTGGGTCGGGACCATCGTCAACCTGCCGAGCCAGACCACGCTGCAGAACTACGGGCCGGAAAAGATGGCCACCATCGTCAGCCATCAGCATCCGGACCATGATTGAGATGGGCGAAGTTATGATATTATTGGCGCGTTTCGTTCCCTTGTCCTCCTTCGAGCCGCGCAAGAGCGCGCACCTCGGGACGACGATCGGAGGCAGGACGCGTCATCCTGAGGTGCGAGCCGCTTTTTTGCGGCGAGCCTCGAAGGATGACAGAGGTAAAATGACATGACCCGGATTCCGAACTTCGCCGACATCGCCTTCGCGCCGGTCGCCGCTCCCGCCCTTGGCGGCAGCACTGAGCCGTGGCTGACGCCCGAAGGAATCCCGGTGAAGCCCAACTATAGCGAAGCCGACCTCAACGGCATCGACTTCCTCGACACCTGGCCGGGCATCGCGCCGTTCCTGCGCGGCCCCTACCCCACCATGTACGTCAACCAGCCCTGGACCATTCGGCAATATGCCGGCTTCTCCACGGCGGAGGATTCCAACGCCTTCTATCGCCGCAACCTCGCCGCCGGTCAGAAAGGCCTGTCCGTCGCGTTCGATCTCGCCACCCATCGCGGCTATGACAGCGATCATCCGCGCGTGTCCGGCGACGTCGGCATGGCGGGCGTCGCGATCGATTCCATCTACGACATGCGCACGCTGTTCTCAGGCATTCCGCTCGACCAGATGAGTGTGTCGATGACCATGAACGGCGCGGTGCTGCCGATCCTCGCGTTGTACGTCGCGGCGGCCGAAGAACAGGGCGTGCCGCCGGAAAAGCTCACCGGCACCATTCAGAACGACATTCTGAAAGAGTTCATGGTGCGCAACACCTACATCTATCCGCCAGCGCCCTCGATGCGGATTATCTCCGACATTTTCGCCTACACCTCGCAGCGGATGCCGAAATACAATTCGATTTCGATTTCCGGCTATCACATGCAGGAAGCCGGCGCGACGCAGGATCTCGAACTCGCCTACACGCTGGCCGACGGCGTGGAATATCTTCGCGCAGGTCTCGCCGCCGGCATCGATGTCGACCGCTTCGCGCCGCGGCTGTCGTTCTTCTGGGCCATCGGCATGAACTTCTTCATGGAGGTCGCCAAGATGCGCGCGGCGCGGCTGCTCTGGGCCAAGCTGCTGACGCAATTCGACCCGAAGAATTCGAAGTCGCTGTCGCTGCGCACGCACTGCCAGACCTCGGGCTGGTCGCTGACCGCGCAGGACGTGTTCAACAACGTGATGCGCACCACCATCGAGGCGATGGCGGCCACGCAAGGCCATACCCAATCGCTGCATACCAACGCGCTCGACGAGGCCTTGGCGCTGCCGACCGATTTCTCGGCGCGGATCGCGCGCAACACTCAACTGTTCCTGCAACAGGAGAGCGGCACCAACAGGATCATCGATCCCTGGGGCGGCTCCTATTATGTCGAGCGGCTGACCCACGACCTCGCCGTGAAGGCCTGGGGCCACATCCAGGAAGTCGAGGAACTCGGCGGCATGGCGAAAGCCATCGAAGCCGGCGTGCCGAAGCTGCGCATCGAGGAAGCCTCCGCCAAGACGCAGGCGCGGATCGACGCGGGACGGCAGGCCGTGATCGGCGTCAACAAGTTCAAGCCGGAGAACGAAGCGCCAATCGACGTGCTCAAGGTGGAGAACTCCACCGTGCGCCGGTTGCAGATCGACAAGCTGGCCCGGCTGCGCAAGGAGCGCAACCAGGCCGACGTCGATGCGGCGCTGCATGCGCTGACGCGCGCGGCGTCCGAAGGCAACGGCAACCTGCTGGCGCTCGCCATCGACGCCGCGCGCGCCAAAGCCACCGTCGGCGAAATCTCCGATGCGATGGAAAAGGTGTTCGGCCGTCACCGCGCCGAGATCAAATCCATCACCGGCGTCTATAAACGCGAGGCCTCCGCCATGTCCGACAAGGTTTCCAAGGTGCAGGCGCTGATCGATGCGTTCGAGGATGCCGAGGGCCGCCGCCCCCGCATCCTCGTCGCCAAGATCGGGCAGGACGGCCACGACCGCGGCCAGAAGGTGATCGCGTCCGCCTTCGCCGATGTCGGTTTCGACGTCGATATCGGACCGCTGTTCGCAACCGCCGATGAAGCCGCGCGGCAGGCGGTGGAAAACGACGTGCACATTCTCGGCGTGTCGTCGCTCGCCGCCGCGCATCTCACCGCCGTGCCGGAATTGAAGGCGGCGCTGAAGAAACAGGGCCGCGACGACATCATGATCATCGTCGGCGGCGTGGTGCCGCCGCAGGACTATGACGCGCTCACCAAGGCCGGCGCAGAGGCGATCTTCCCGCCGGGCACGGTGATCTCGGAAGCCGCCGAAGAGCTGATCCGCAAGCTCAACGCGCGGCTCGGGCATTCGAGCGAGGCGGCGGAGTGACTTGACAAACTAGTCTAGTCAAACTAGATTTTGAACATGAAGCACGTCGGGATTTTCGAGGCCAAGACCCATCTTTCCAGCCTGCTCGATGAGGTTGAGAAGGGCGGCGAGGTCACGATCACACGGCACGGCAAACCGGTGGCAAAGCTGGTTCGCACGACCGGAGCGCCATCGCAGGAAGTGATGGAGCAACGCCGCGCAGCCATCGCCAAACTTCGCGCGATGGCAAAGGCGCGGGGCGTTACGGTCTCGCACGAAGAGATAAAATCCTGGATTGAGGACGGCCGGCATTGATCGTCGTCGACGCCTCATTGTTTGTCGCTTGGCTCCTGAACGAACCGAGACCGTCGGCCGAACAGGACGTCTGGGACATGCTGGTGGAGGAGTCTGTTTTGGTTCCCGCGCACTGGCCCAACGAAGTCGCGAATGCACTTCGCCGCGCAGTGCGGCGAAAGCGGATCACTGCCGCAGAAATAGGACCGTCGCTGAACGAGCTTGCGCCGTTCGACATAAAACTTGCGACCGCCCCTGCCCTTCAAGACATCGAATCGATCACAAGGGAAGCTATTAGCCTCGACCTGTCGGTCTACGATCTGCAATACGTTAATCTGGCGCGCGACCATCGAGCTCCAATTGCAACGATCGACGCAGCCATGCGAGCTGCTGCGCGTAAAATCAATCTCCTCGTTTTGCCAACAGACCGATGACGGCTGCTCCGTCCGCACCTGCCATTGCCAAGGATCTTCGTGCCGGCAAGCGCGCGGCACTGGCACGCGCCATCACGCTGATCGAAAGCCGCCGCGCCGACCATGAGGCGACCGCGCGCGATCTGGTGCAGGCGCTGCTCCCACACACCGGCAACGCGCTTCGCGTCGGCATTACCGGCTCGCCGGGCGTCGGCAAATCCACCACCATCGACGCGCTCGGCATGTTTCTGATCGAGCGCGGCCACAAGGTCGCGGTGCTGGCGGTGGATCCGTCGTCCGCGCGCAGCGGCGGCTCGATTTTGGGCGACAAGACCCGCATGGCGAGGTTGTCGTCCTCGGACGCCGCCTATATCAGGCCCTCCCCCGCCGCCGGCACGCTCGGCGGCGTCGCCGCGAAAACCCGCGAGGCGATGCTGCTGTGCGAGGCGGCGGGTTTCGACGTGGTGCTGGTGGAAACCGTCGGCATCGGCCAGTCCGAAACCGCCGTCTGCGACATGACGGATTTCTTCCTGGCCCTGATGCTGCCGGGCGCCGGCGACGAGTTGCAGGGCATCAAGAAGGGCCTCGTCGAACTCGCCGACATGATCGCCGTCAACAAGGCGGACGGCGACAACATCAAGCGCGCCAATCGGGCGGCGGCGGAATATCGCAGCGCGCTGCATATTCTCTCGCCCCGCTCCGAGCACTGGCAGCCGCCGGTGCTGACCTATTCGGCATTGACGGGCGCCGGCATCGACGCGCTATGGCAGAAGGTGCTCGATCATCGCACGGCCATGCAGGCCTCCGGCGATTTCGCCACGCGACGCCGCCAGCAGCAGGTGAAATGGATGTGGTCGATGCTGGAAGACCGATTGAAGGCACGGTTGCGCGCCGATCCGGCCATTCGTTCAAAGGTGAAGGCCACCGAGGCCGCGGTCGCCGACGGCCGCATCACGCCCGCGCTCGCGGCGGAGCAGATCGCGGAGTTGCTGAGGTGATGCTCCCTTCCCCTCTCCCCCTGTGGGAGAGGGTGGTTTCGAACGAAGTGAGAAACCGGGTGAGGGGTATCGTGGGCGATGAACCCCTCACCCGCTTCGCGGCTACGCCGCTCAGCACCCTCTCCCACAGGGGGAGAGGGAAGAAACAAGCAAAGCCGCCGTTATGAGTGATAAACCTCTCCGCATCCTCCTCACCGGTTTCGGCCCCTTTCCCGGCGCGCCGTTCAACCCGACCATGCCGCTGGTCGCGCGACTGACAAAACTGCGCCGCCCTGCGCTCGACGATGTCGCGATCACGAGCCACATCTTCGATGTCACCTACGCGACGGTGGACCGCGAACTGCCGCAGCTCCTCGCGACGCATCGTCCGCATGCGCTCTTGATGTTCGGCCTCGCCGCGCGCACGCCCTACCTGCGGATCGAGACCCGCGCCCGCAACGCGATCACGACGATCTGGCCCGATGCCGACGGCACGCGGATACGCAAGGGATCGATCGCAGGCACGGCGGACGCGCTGACATTCGGCCCACATACGCTAAAACTGCTCCGCGCGGCGCAGGCGACCGGCATCGATGCACGCGCCTCGCGCGACGCCGGCAGCTATCTCTGCAACTATCTGTGCTGGCGCGCCATCGAGGCGACCCGCGCGCGGCATGATCCCGAAAAGCGGGGACCGGTTTTCGGACAAGATCATGCCGAAACAGAACATGCACCGGCGCTCGCGGCGTTCGTTCACGTTCCGCCGCTGGCGCGCGACGGCGGCGCGATCCGCAGAAACTCAGGCCGCATCACGCTGGATCACCTGGTCGATGCCGGCGAGGCCATGCTGCTCGAAATCGCGAAGACGGCGCGACAGGTCGTCAGAGCCTAGATTCAAAAACAAAACGTGAAGACGGCGGCAGGTTTTTGCGGTGAGCAGCCATGCCGGAAACGGGGATTGTGCAACGCAGCATCAAGACCGATATTGGGCGCTGCTTCACTAAATTCCCGAGACTATTCAATGACCGATATGAGCGCCGACGGATGGGTTTCACGAGCCCATCGCCCGATGGGATTCCCTGAATTCCTCGCCATCGTCGCCTCGATCATGGCGCTCAATCCGTTCGCGACCGACATGATGCTGCCGGCGATGCCGGAGATCGGCGCCGCCTTCGGCATCACCAACGCCAATCATATCCAGACCGTGGTGTCGGTATATCTCGCGGGATTCGGCGCCGGTCAGTTCATCATGGGGCCGCTGTCGGACCGTTTTGGGCGCCGCCCGATCCTGATCGGGGGCATGCTGCTGTATTGCGTGGCGAGCCTGCTGTCGGTGATCGCGCCGTCGTTCGAGATGCTGCTGCTTGCGCGCGCGCTGCAAGGCGTTGGAACTTCGGCGACCCGCGTCATCGCCACCTCGATCGTGCGCGACTGCTACGCCGGGCGGCGAATGGCGAGCGTGATATCGCTGGCGATGATGATCTTCGTCGCGGTTCCCGTGCTCGCGCCATCGGTCGGCCAGGCGATCATGCTGTTCGCGGAGTGGCGCGGCATCTTCATGGTGTTGACGGCCTATGGGCTGCTGGCCCTGCTCTGGAGCGCGATCCGGCTGCCGGAAACGCTGCCCGTGAAGGGCCGCAAGCCGCTGACCGCCTCGAACGTGTTCGACTCATTCCGCCAGACCCTGACCAACCGGCAGACCATCGGCTACGCGCTGGCCGCCGGCGGCATCCAGAGCGTGGTGTTTGCCTATGTATTCTCCTCGCAGCAGATCTTCACCGTGGTCTACGGCCTCGGCCATTACTTTCCGCTCGCCTTCGCCGCCATCGCGATCGGCATCGCGGCCGCGGGTTTCCTGAATTCGCGCATCGTGGGCCGTTACGGTATGCGCGTGATCTCGCATAGTGCGCTGATGGGCTCGCTCGCGATCGCAGCGGTGACAATGCTCGCCGCGTGGCACGGCTGGCTGTCGTTTCCGGTCTACATGGTGCTGGCGATCGCCAACATGTTCGCCTTCGGGCTGATGTTCTCGAACTTCACTGCGCTCGCGATGGAGCCGCAAGGCCACATCGCAGGAACGGCCTCCTCGCTGTTCGGCTCGATCACTACGCTGATCGGAAGCGCCGCGGGCGCGCTGATCGGGCAGGATTTCAACGGCACCATGCTGCCGTTCACGACCGGCGCATTCCTCTGCACGCTGGCGGCGCTCGTCATCGTGATCGGCACCGAGCGCGGGCGGCTGTTCGTGCCGCATAATGCGGTGGTCCAGACACCGCCGCGTTAACCCTACAGCCAACAATCGTCTGCATTCGCCGCTGCCGCCCCGGCGTCACCGCGATTTCCGCGTTACCCTCCATTGTCATTCCGGACGCCGCGACAGCGGCGATCCGGAATCTCGACAGCCGAAGGTGAGATTCCGGGTTCGCGCGATGCGCGCCCCGGAATGACGATCAGGACTTTTTCAGCAGCCTATTAGACTTCGCACAGAATCCAGGACCATGGATATCCGCCGCCGTCACATCCTCGGAGCCTCCGCCGCCGGCGTCGCCGGTGCGCTGGCGATGCCGTCAGATACGGCCCGCGCAGCCCCGCTGACATCGGCGCTGGGGCGCGACGTCACCCATTACGGCGTCAAGCCGAATTCACCTGACGATCAGACCCGCGCGCTTCAACGGGCGATCGATGACGCGGCGCGAGTCAACGCACCCCTCGCTTTGCCGCCCGGCATCTACCGCACTGGTCCATTGCGCTTGCAAAGCGGCACACAACTGACCGGCGTGCGCGGCGCGACGAAACTCGTGTTCACCGGCGGCGCATCGCTGTTCTCCGGCGAAGGCGCGAACCATATCGGCCTCAGCAATCTCACCCTCGACGGCGGCGGCCTCGCCCTGCCCGACCGGCGCGGCCTCGTTCATTGCCTGAGCGGACGCGATCTGCGGATTCTGGATTGCGAGATCATCGGCAGCGGCCGCAACGGCATCTGGCTTGAGAACGTCACTGGCGAGATCAGCGGCAACTTCATCACGAAGACCGCGACCACCGCGATCGTCTCATTCGATGCGCTCGGGCTGACGGTGGCGCACAACACCATTCTCGACACGGGCGATAACGGCATCGAGATCCTGCGCACCGCCATTGGCGACGACGGCTCCATCGTCACCGGCAACCGTATCGAGAACATCAAGGCCGGCGCAGGCGGCTCCGGCCAACATGGCAACGCCATCAACGCATTCCGCGCCGGCAACGTCATCGTCAGCGGCAACCGCATCAGCGATTGCGATTACTCCGCCGTGCGGGGCAATTCCGCGGCGAATATCCAGATCACCGGCAACAGCGTCAGCGGCGTGCGCGAAGTCGCGTTGTATTCCGAATTCGCCTTCGAAGGCGCCGTGATCGCCAACAACACCGTGGACGGCGCAGCGGTCGGCGTCTCCGTCTGCAATTTCAACGAAGGCGGACGGCTCGCGGTCGTGCAGGGCAACATCATCCGCAACCTTATTCCGAAGCGCCCGATCGGGACCGCGCCCGACGACGACGCCGGCATCGGCATCTATGTCGAGGCAGACACGTCGGTCACCGGTAACGTCATCGAGAAGGCGCCGTCGTTCGGCATCATGGCCGGCTGGGGCAACTATCTGCGCGATGTCGCGATATCGGGCAACGTGATCCGAAAATCCTTCATCGGCATCGGCGTCTCGGTGGCGGATGGCGCGGGAACGGCGCTGGTCAACAGCAACGTGATTTCGGAAACCCCACGCGGTGCGGTGGTCGGCCTCGATCACGCAAAACCTGTCACGTCCGATCTTGCCGCCAATGGCGCGGCAAAGTACGTGCAAGTCGCAATCGGCGCCAACACGATGCGCTAAAATCGGAAGCATCAACTCAGCTTCGATGAGATTTGGAAAAATGAGTCGTTTCTGGAGCAGCCTGACGCATGACCTGAAGCCCTATGTGCCGGGCGAACAGCCTCGCATGGTGAGCTTGGTCAAACTCAATACCAACGAAAATCCGCTCGGCCCCTCTCCACGCGTGCTGGAGGCCATTCGGAGCGAGGCGACCGATACGCTGCGTCTGTATCCGGACCCGGAGGCGGCGGCGCTGCGCACGGCTTTGGCCACCTATCACCACGTGCGTCCCGAACAGGTGTTCGTCGGCAACGGCTCGGACGAGGTGCTGGCTCATGCTTTCACCGCTCTGCTGAAACACGATGCGCCGCTGCTCTTTCCGGACATCACCTACAGCTTCTACCCGGTCTATTGCCGCCTGTTCGGCATTGCCTATGAGACTGTGCCGCTCGATCAGGCCATGCAAATCCGCGTTGCCGACTATCGCCGCCCAGCAGGCGCGATCATCATTCCCAATCCGAATGCGCCGACAGGCGTTGCGCTGTCACGAACAGAGATTGCCACGCTGCTGGAAGACCATCCCGACGCCCCCGTGGTGATCGACGAGGCCTATGTCGATTTCGGCGCCGAGACCGCGATTCCGCTCGTCGCCTCCCACCCGAACCTGCTGGTCGTTCAGACGATGTCCAAGTCCCGGGCCTTGGCCGGGCTGCGAGTCGGCTATGCGATCGGTGACGCCGACCTGATCGAGGCGCTTACCCGAGTGAAAGACAGCTTCAACTCCTATCCTCTTGGCCGACCCGCACAGGCCGGCGCCATCGCCTCGCTGGAAGACGAAGTCTATTTTCAACGGAGCCGAGCTCGCGTGATCGAAGGGCGAGAGCGGCTAAACCGCGGACTGGTCCGGCTTGGATTCGACGTGCTGCCGTCCTGCGCCAACTTCGTCTTCGCGCGTCATCCGGCGCATGAGGGCGCGGCGCTGGCCACGGAGCTGCGTCAGCGGGCGGTGATCGTCCGCCATTTTCCCGCGCCTCGCATCTCCGGCTATCTGCGGATCACCGTGGGCACAAACGCCCAGATCGATCAGTTGTTGTCGGTATTGTCGGACATCCTGGGCAGCGAACCGTCAGAAGGATAGGCTCCGCTCCGGGGTATTCGCATCGACGGATGACGGCGGCACTCCCATGCGATGACCGAACTGGTCCCGCCTGCGCGGGCCGTTATAGTCGGGCCATCAAAAATAACGCGCCATGCGATGCGCGCTTGGGAGAAATACCATGAATGTCACGATGAAGGATCGCGTTGCCGTCGTCACCGGCGGCAGCAAGGGCATCGGCATCGCGGTGGCGCGGCGGTTCGCGGAATCCGGCGCAAAGGTTGCGATCCTCGCGCGCGGCGCGGAGGATCTCGCGGCGGCCCGGCAGTCCCTCGCGAAAGACAAACTCGAGGTTCGCGACTACGTCTGCGACGTCTCCAAGGCTGCCGATATTTCCAAGGCCCATGCGCAGATCATCAAGGATTTCGGCAAGATCGACGTCCTCGTCAACAATGCCGGCACGTCACGCACGATGGCATTCGAAGGCATCACCGACGAGATCTGGCAGGAAGACTTCGACCTGAAACTGTTCGCGGCGATCCGTTTCAGCCGGCTGGCGTGGGGCGGTATGAAGGAGCGCAAATGGGGCCGCATCATCAACGTGCTCAACACAGGCGCCAAAGCACCCCCGGCGGCCTCGGCGCCGACCACAGTCTCGCGCGCCGCCGGCATGGCGCTGACGAAGGTGATGGCCGGCGAAGGCGGCCCGCATAACATTCTCGTCAATGCCATGCTGGTCGGCCTGATCGTCAGCGACCAATGGGTCAAGCGGCACGCCGCCACCGCACCCGGCACCGATTTCGCGGCGTTCACCCAAAATCTTGCCAAGGGCGTGCCGCTCGGCCGCATGGGCACGGCGGAAGAATTCGCCAACCTCGCCTGTTTTCTGGCGTCCGAACAAGGCTCCTACATCACGGGGACCGCGATCAATGTCGATGGCGGCCGCTCACCTGTGGTGTAGCGGTGCAGGATAACGAAAGGATCGCGCGGTGGGTCGTGATTACAGCGCGTTGTGCAGCACGGGGTGGCGCTCCTGAACGGCGCGACTGCCGGACTTCCTTTCGTCGATGAATTCTGATTCCGATGTAATCCCCGCGCCGCTCGCCGCATCCTCAGCCGCTTCGCAGTCAAGGTTACCCGCTTCCTGTGGGTTCCTGATCGATGTCAGTGCAGCATGCACCGCTTCGGTGCCAAGAATCCCGGCCTGCGATTCTTCCTTTTCACCCTGCATTAACGACGCCTGCTCAGCCGGCGGCGTGCGCCGCCCGAGCCACGACCAGTCGACTGCGATATTGTCTGGCGTCGCCTCGCGATGCGCCAGCACGCGCCATGTCTCGACCGCGGCCTTGGCCTCTTGAAGATTTTCCAGAAAGGCGCTTTCGGAATGGTAGCGGCGCCAACGTCCAGTTTCATAAAGTTCGGTGAGATGATCGAGCCGCTGCTCGGCGATCAAACACCACCGCGCGAGAATATCCTGCGCGTACGCCGCGCCGTATCGTTGTGCCATGATAAAGTCCGCGAGGAGTGAAACGGACGCAGACGCAACGGACGAATCAACGAAATACTTGCTGGATAGTCTGTGGAAAACGTTGGCGATGTCCAGTGGTTCACGGCGAGAATATGACGTCCTTCACAAAAACACCTTTGATTGAAGGGTTATCCCGATAATTCACAGTCAAGGCCGGAGCATGCATGCTGGTCTGTGGCGCGCGTTCATGACGACTGCGCTCGCCCTTGCGGCATCGACCAAGGGCCCCGCGACATTCCAATGGATGGTCCGTCGGAGGCAGTTTGACGGGCGGTCCAGGCGCCCCAAAACGAGAAAACCCGTCCGGGGGGACAACCGGACGGGTCAAGCTATATGGGCGCTGGGGTGGATGGGCGCTCGCGCCTGATACAGCCTCGGGGAGTTTTCGCTCCCACACCGATATGTCGCGGAGCACCAGCAAACGTTCAAAGCCGCCTCAAAATTTTCTTAACGATTTCGTGAGCCGGCGCGAGAAGTTCAAAGCCGCTCAAGGACAACGCGACTTCGGGTTCGGACACCGGGATGAACTGCGTCCGCCCGCGAGCTATTGAGCGGGAATCGCCAAATTGACGATCTTCTCGCTCTCAACCTTCTTCATCAGGCTAGCGACATCCTGTGCAGACATCGGCTTGTTGCCGAAACGCAACTGGAACATGCCGCCGTTCGATGCAGATACGATCGACGCCCGATAGGCATCGAGAAACTGGTTGATATCGGACACGCGCGCATCCGGGGCGAACCGCACCAGCGCCTGAGGTCCGGATCCTGCTTCGAGTCCCCGCGTCAATGGTGCGCCCGGCACGTTGTAAGACGCGATCTTGAACGAACCGGCGCCGTCGTCCTTTGCCAGCATCGCGCCGATCACGCCGGCCTGCAGCAGCACCAAGAGCGCGCCGACTGCACTGGCCGCCGCGAGCGTGCGCGGCGACAGCGCAGCAAAAAATTGCGCGATTCGTGCCGAAAGGCTGCGCGACATCGAGCCGCTGCGCGCCGGCTCGGCATCGATCGCGGCGAACAGTTTCTGCATCGCGCGCGCAGAGGGCGCGCCGAGGTTTTCATTGAGCGAAATGGTTTCGGCGTATTCGTCCCGGATCACGGCATACTGCTTCGCGAGTTCCGGATCGCGCGCAAGCGCGTCCTCGACCCGGCGCGTATCGCGCGCGTTCAAGCTGCCCGCCGCGTGCCACGGCAGCAGCGCCTCGAGTTCACCGGGCACGTCCTCCGCGATCTTCTTGTTCGCTGCGGTCATGGCCAACCTCGTTCTATGCCGGCTGCCTTCAGCAGATCGGCCAATTTCTTGCGCGCGTAAAACAGCCGCGTCTTCACCGTATTCTCCGGAATACCAACGATCTCGGCGACCTCCTCCACCGACTTCTCGTGATAGTAGACGAGATCGATGATTTCCCGGTGCTCTGCCGAAAGCTGCGTCAGGCACCTGCGTAACGCGTCACCCGTATCCTTCTTCTGCACCACCACTTCCGGATCGTCGGATTGATCCTCGATCGCATTGGCGGTCTCGTCATCCAGTTCGGCATCTTTCCTGCGGCGCAGCGCCGACAGCGCCTTGAATCGCGTGATCGCCAGCAACCAGGTGGAAACAGCGGCCCGGCCTTCGAACTTGCCGGCCTGACGCCATACGTCCAGAAAAACCTCGCTAATAAGGTCTTCGGCCACCTGTTCGTTCCGCACGAGCCTCAGTCCGAAACGAAAGACCCTGACGTGGTGCCGCCCGTACAGCACCTGCATGGCGAGGCGGTCGCCTTGAGCGATCCGGGCGATCAGAACGTCATCTGAAGCTGCCTGTGTCCCACTCAATGGCCGTCTCGCAGAATTGGTCGGGTTGACAGGGCTGAAGGTTCGACTGGCAAAGGCAAATCTTTTCAAATGGGACGCATCATGGCCAGATATGTGATCTGACGCACGCAAGGTGTGCCTAAATCCGCGGAAAGGGCAAGGTACCACGAGAATGCAGGAAAAAGGGTATCAAGGTACAGCCCTTTTCGGCTCCGGTTGCGGGTATTCACCTGGGTCCGGCAACCGGAAATTTCTGTGAGGAAATAACCCGTTAACGATTCCGGCGGCGTTTGAATCTGATCAAGGATACCAAACCTAAAGGCTTTTCCACGTA
>JAFEFK010000531.1 GCA_018240625.1 Pseudomonadota bacterium | reverse complement strand
GGTCCAGCCGCTTCCATCACGTTGCCCTGAACAGCTATCTCGGCCACGCTATTCCCTCGCTTAGACATTCGTTGTTCGTGCTGGCACGCGGCAAGTTGCGAAAGAGATCGAGCAACGAAACGTCGTCCGGGTCATTCCAGGGCGCGCCGGTAGAGCGAACCCGAAATCTCTGACACCCCCGTGCATCTCGGGATTCCGGATCGGCTTGCAATTACAAGCCGTCCGGAATGACGAGGGAGAACCTTGAGCAGACTGACAGTCCGTTATCACGCCGGATCACATCGCCTTGACGTCGGCGCTCCAGGTCTTCCTGATCAGATCAATCACGTTGGCCGGCATCGGCACGTAGTCGAGATCCTCAGCCATTTTGCCACCCTTGTCGAAGGCGAAGCCGAAGAACTTCAGCGCCTCGGCGGTCGCCGCCTTGTCGGCTGGCACCTTGTGCATCAGGATGAAGGTCGAGGCGACGATCGGCCACGACTTCTCGCCCGGCTGGTCGGTCAGGATCAGATAATAGCCCGGCGCATGAACCCAGTCGGCGTTCGACGCGGCGGCCTGGAAGGCTTCGCTGGTCGGCTGCACGGTCTTGCCGGCTTTGTTAATCAGCGCGGTGTAGGCAAGCTTGTTCTGCTTGGCGTAGGCATATTCAACATAGCCGATCGATCCCTTGGCCTGACTGATATTGCCGGACACGCCTTCGTTGCCCTTGGCGCCGACGCCGACCGGCCATTCGACCGCGGTACCGGTGCCGACCTTCGATTTCCAGTCGGCGCTGACCTTCGACAGGTAGTCGGTGAAGTTGAAGGTGGTGCCCGACCCATCCGCGCGATGCACGATGGTGATCGCGGACGACGGCAGGCTCAGCTTCGGATTGAGCTTCTTGATCGCCGGATCGTCCCACTTGCTGATCTTGCCGAGAAAGATGTTGGCCAGCGTCTCGCCATCCAGCGTCATCGCGCCGGGGGTGACGCCTTCGAGGTTCACGACGGGAACGATCGCGCCCATGATCATCGGCCATTGTGCGAGGCCGTCCTTCTCAAGCTGCTCGGGCTTCAGCGGCGCGTCGGTGGCGCCGAAGGTGACGGTCTTGGCCTGGATCTGCTTGATGCCGGCGCCGGAGCCGATCGACTGGTAATTCACGGCGCTGCCCGCCTCGGTCTTGTAGGCGTCGGCCCACTTGGACAGCACAGGATAGATAAAGGACGAACCCGCCCCGGTGACATCCGCGGCCATGGCGGAGGTCGACGCGGCAATGATACCGGCGGCGACAATTGCCTTGAAGAAATTCATGCGTGGTCTCCTTGTTCAGCAGAGCGCCGATGCGCTCACGGGCACCGTTTAGGAGCGGTCGATGCTGTTTTTACGAAGGTTCGATGACGGCTGGATGACAGCAGTAAATAGCTGAAATCATTGACCTTCAGGCTATCGGCGCAGCGCGCGCCGGTGGAAAACCCGCCGTGAAGGTCGCGCCCTGGCCGGGTACGCTTTCGATCAAAAGGCGGCCGCGATGTCGGTTAAGGATATGTTTAACAAGCGATAAACCAAGCCCGGTGCCGCCCTGCGCGCGGCTGTCGCCGACATCGACCCGATAGAAGCGCTCGGTCAATCGCGGCAGATGCTCGGGCGCGATGCCGGGGCCGAAATCGCGCACCATAACGCGAAATTCCGGCGCACCGTCCGGCGAGGCGGCCAGCATCGAAGACACCATGACTTTGCCGCCGGACGCCCCGTATTTCAGCGCGTTCTCGATCAGGTTCTCGAACAGCCGCAGCAATTCCTCGCGATCGCCGGCGATCATCACCGGCTCGCGCGGCAACTCGATCTCGATTTTGACCTGGCGCTCCGCCGCAAGCGGCTCCAGTCCGTCGGCAACCTGGCGCACAATCGGGGCGAGATCGACAAGCGTATCCGGTCGCACATGCGCCGACAATTCGACTCGTGACAGCGACAAGAGGTCGTCAATCAACCGCGCCATGCGGGTGGCCTGCGCGTGCATGATGCCGAGAAAACGTTCACGCGCCTTCTCATCGTCGCGCGCCGGACCTTGCAGCGTATCGATGAAGCCCGATAACGCCGCCAGCGGTGTGCGCAATTCGTGGCTTGCATTGGCGACAAAGTCCGCGCGCATTTCCTCAACCCGGCGCAACGGCGTCTGATCGTGAAACGTCATCAGCATGCAATGATCGACGCCGCCAAACGCACTCGGAACCGGAACCGGCGTAATGATCAATTCCATCCAGCGATCGACGGGCGCATGATCGAGATAAGTCGCCCGCCGCGTTTCCCGGGTCGTGATCGCCTCGCGCAAGGCGGTGATGATCTCGGGTGAACGCAGCGCAAACTGCGCGAGTTCGCTCCGGCGCAGCGCCGGTACGAGTTGGGCTGCCGCGGCGTTGAGATGGATCACGCGGCCAGCGCGATCGAGCAGCACAGTGGGATCGGGCACGCCCGCAACAATGGCTTGCACCGCCTGCGCGTCGACCGGATTGGCGCCGAGCGTGGCATCGCGCGATGCGACAGTGTCATGAAGGTTCCACGGCACCAGCGCCGCACCGGCGATGCAGACAAAGGCTGCGATAGCGCGAGCGGACGGCAAGCCACCGAACACGACGAGCGCAGCGAGCACGAGACCGGCCACCAGCAGAATCAGCGCCGAGCGGCGCAACCGATCCGGCCACAATGCAAACATCGAAGCGGACGCATCTGATGGCCGCGCGGCGGCTGCGTCCGCGTTTGCTTGAATGCCGTCAGGCGCCTCAGTCGCCATGCTCCCTCAGATAGGATATTTCGCCTTTTGGCCCGGAGGTTGATTCAGACTGCGAGTCGCGCAGACGTTTCGCTCTCGAACTGATAATAACTTCGCGAAACGTCAGCAGGATTACAGAAATCACGAAGGGCGCAATATAATAAAGCAGCCGGAATAGCAGCATCCCTGCGAGCAGCTCTTCCTTGTCCATCTGCCACAGTCCGACCAGCATCGCGGCATCGAATACCCCGAGACCGCCGGGCGAATGGCTGGCGAAGCCCAGGGGCGTCGCGGAGACAAAAATCACCGCGACGACGATGAAGCCGAGATTGGGTTCGTCGGGCACCAGCACATACATCGCGAGCGCACAGAACCCGAGATCGAGAATGCCGATCGCAATCTGCAGCAGCGTCAGCGGGCCGCCCGGCAGAACCACAGTCCATGGCCCGCGGCCCACGTGCCGCGGCTTCATCCAGACCCAGATCACATATCCGATCAGGCCGACAATGATCGCGACCGCGACCAGACGATTGCACCATGGCGGAAGCTGATCGATGTTGGCCGCGGCTTCCGGATGATAGGCAATACCGAGCCCGAGCACGGCGGCGTTGCCGAGCCAGAACGTGAGACCGGCGATAAAGCAGATTTTTGCGACATCGATCGCATTCAGTCCCCACGCCGAATAGACGCGATAGCGAACGGCGCCGCCGGTGAAGACGCTGGCACCGACGTTGTGCCCGACCGAATAACTGGTGAAGGCCGCGAGCGCGTTGATGCGGTAGGGTATATGCGGGGCGCCGATCGCTCGCACCGCGAACAGATCGTAAAATGTGAGCGTGAAATATCCGAGGGCCACGAACAGGCCGGACAGCGCGATCGAGCGCAGTTCGGTCTGCTTGATCGCCTCGACGACGGCGGCGGCGTCGATCCCCTTCAGAATGTGGAACAGCACGTAACATGCGACTGCGATGACCGTGACGCTGATCGCAACACCGAGTTTGTGCAGGATTTGCTTCTGGCGCAGAACTGAAATCGCTCTGCGTATTGATCCTAGCATCGACATCCTCGAAGTGAGATTCGCGGCAGAAGCAGTTCGCGTTCATTCGCGTGGGCAACGTCGTAGCGTGTTTTCACGCCAAGTGGAATTCCGCTTGGGCTAATAAAACGCTTTATTTCAACACATTAGGGTGTTTCGCGCCTGACATCAGCCGACCGCCGCCTGGCGCGAGACCACCCGGTCGCGCAGCCATGAACCAACCGCGCAACCCACAAGGTAAACAGCGAACATGATGAGTCCAAGATCGAGCCAGTACCCGAAGCGGCCCGGAACAATGCGCGAGAGCGCTGCGCCGATCAGCGCGGCGACCAGCACCGAGAGCCATTGCGCGGTTTTCTTCGATACCCCCCGACCGCGATGGACCACTGCGATCCAACCCATTCCAAAGCCGAGCAGCAGCGACGCCAGCAGCCAACCCCAGTGAAACATTGTCAGATACATCATCGCTATTGCCTCACAATGAAGTCAATGCGGCGATTTTTCGCCTTGCCTTCGCTGGTGTCGTTGGCAGCGACCGGCTCGGCACTCCCGTGGCCCATCGGCTTGAAGCGATCCGCGGGCATTCCGGCCCTCACCAGATAATCCGCGACAGTCTGCGCGCGCCGCTCTGACAGCGACTGATTGAACGAATCGTCGCCGTCGCTGTCGGTGTGGCCGACGATCTCGATCGTGGCCGTTGGACAGCGGAGTGCGGTCTCCGTCAGCCGATCCAGCAGCCCGATGGAAGCCGAATCGAGGGTGGCGCTGCCGGATTCGAATCTGATCGTGCCTTTGCCCAGCAGATCGGCGAACAATTGCTGGCAGACGGTCGAGTCGACCGGCGCCGCCGCCGGCTTTACCGACACTTCCGTTTTCGCCTGCCATCCTTGCGGCATATCC
>JAFEFK010000530.1 GCA_018240625.1 Pseudomonadota bacterium | reverse complement strand
CGAGGCGAAACGCTTTTGCGTCGAACATTGGCGCATCGAGTTTGATTGCGTCGAGATCGGCGGTTTTAACGGCTTGCGTGGTCATGAGGGGATCGCTTTCAGGAAATCGTCGAGGGCCGCGTCGAATTCGCCGGGCCGCTCCAGATTGGCGAGATGGCCGACACCTTCAATCTCAACGTATTTCGCACCTGGAATAAAGCCCGCCGTCTTCGCCATCATCGGCGCGGGCGCATTGTTGTCTTTCGAGCCGGACAGGACGAGGGTTGGGACAGCTATGTTTTTCAGCGCGGCGCGCAGGTCAAATCCCATCAGCGCCAGCATCATCGCGCGATAGCTCGCCTCGGGCACCGCCGCCATGCACGCGCGGGCGACCTCCATGCCGGCGGCATCGGGATTGTCACCGACCAGTTCCTTGACCAGCGACGGCGCAAGTTGCGTCATGGTTTCGCCGCGGTCGAGCGGACCGAGCCGCGCCTCGATGAAGGTCTTCTGCCAGTCGCCGTCGGCCTTGCCGAAGGCCGGGCTGGTCTGCGCCAGCACCACCGCGCGCGCGACGGTTGGATCGTCGGCCAGCGCCTGCTGCACGATCATGCCGCCGATGGAATGTCCGACCAGGATCGGCTTGCTGGCGCCGACGTCGCGCAGGAAATCCTGCAACGCCGCGGCCAGCGACGGGATGCCGACGGTCGCGAGCGGCTGCGAGCCGCCGTAGCCGGGCATGTCCCAGGCGATAGCGTGAAAACGATTGCTGAAATGGGCGAGCTGTCCGCGAAAGGCGCGCGCCGCGCCGCCGATGCCGTGCAAAAACACCAGCGGCGGCCGGGACGGGTCGCCCGCGGCCTCGTAGCCGAAGCGGCCATTGATGGTTTTCATCGATGCGACCATGCCGTCATCTCCCGTTTGTCGCAATCCCGCGATCCTAGCAGGCCAAAACTATATGAAAAGCAATAGTTTTAGAATTAAAAGAGTTAGGCAGCGGGAGATAAGGTGTTGTCGTCCCTGCGAACGCAGGGACCTATAACCCCTGACATCAACAATGGGTCCGATGCGTATGCCAGCAGGATACCGCGGCGATCTTCGATCCCTCGGCGACACGGCGTATGGGTCCCTGCGTTCGCAGGGACGACTCAACCGTTGGGATCGGCTTGCGAGCGAACGACGGCCGATTGCGAAATCACCTTCCTTGCAAAAGCTTGAAGCTTAAAATATACCGGGCTCAGGTTCATGACGGCGAGGCGCAGCATGACGGGATCGTTGACGTCGCATCACGCGCTGGTCACCGGAGGCGGGAGGGGCATCGGCCGCGCCATCGCGGCGGGTCTGTCGCGGGCCGGCGCGACGGTGACGGTTGTCGGCAGGAACAAGGCATCGCTGGACGAGGCTGTCACGGCCGGCGCGGCGCACGCCGCCGTTGCCGCCGACGTCACCGATCAGGCCGCCGTTGCCGCTGCCATTGCCGAAGCCTCGTTGCGCCAGCCGATCGATATTTTGATCGCCAACGCAGGCGCGGCGGAATCCGCGCCGTTCGCGAAATCGGATGCCGCGCTGTTCAGGCGCATGATCGACATCAATGTCATGGGAGTGGTTCACGCCGCGCAGGCGGTGCTGCCGGCGATGAAATCGCGTGGGCGCGGCCGCATCGTGGCCGTGGCCTCGACCGCCGGGCTCAAGGGCTATGCCTATGTCACGGCCTACAGCGCGGCGAAGCATGCGGTGATCGGATTGGTACGGTCGTTGGCGCTGGAAGTCGCAAGCAGCGGGATCACCGTGAACGCAGTCTGTCCGGGCTTTACGGAGACAGACCTTGTCGAAGCCAGCATCGACAACATCATGAGCAAGACCGGCCGCTCCCGCGAGCAGACGGTGGCCGAACTTGCCAGACACAACCCGCAAGGGCGGCTGGTGACGCCGTCAGAAGTAGCCGACGCCGTGCTGTGGCTGTGCGGCGACGGCGCGAGCGCGATCACAGGACAGGCGATTGCAGTCGCGGGCGGAGAGATTTGAATTCGGTCATTCCGGGGCGGTCGCGAAGCGAGCGAACCGCAGATGTGCAGTTGCACATCGGGGAATCCCGATCGTCAAGAGAGATTCCGGCTCTCGCGCGCAGCGCGAGGCCGGAATAACAATGTGGAGACGTTCCAATGACCAGACACGCAAATCCCGTCACGCTGCCGCTGGCGGACTATTCGCCAAAGCATTTTCTGCTCGCCGTCGTCGATGGCGTCGCCACCGTGACGCTGAACCGGCCCGAGCGCAAAAATCCGCTGACGTTCGAGAGCTATCGCGAACTGACGGATTTATTCCGCGCCTGTGCGTTCGACGACGCGGTCAAGGTGATCGTCGTCTCCGGTGCGGGCGGCAATTTTTCGTCCGGCGGCGACGTGTTCGAAATCATCGGGCCGCTGGTGGAGATGGATACCAAGGGGTTGACCGCGTTCACGCGCATGACCGGCGATCTGGTCAAGGCGATGCGCGCCTGCCCGCAGCCGATCATCGCGGCGGTGGACGGCATCTGCGCCGGGGCTGGTGCCATCATCGCCATGGCGGCCGACATGCGGCTCGCGGCCACCGGCGCCAAGGTCGGCTTCCTGTTCAACAAGGTCGGCCTCGCCGGCTGCGACATGGGCGCATGCGCGATGCTGCCGCGCATCATCGGTCAGTCTCGCGCCTCGGAATTGCTCTATACCGGCCGCTTCATGACCGCGGAGGAGGGCGAGAAGTGGGGCTTCTTCAGCCGCATCGTCGCGCCCGACAGCGTGCTGTCGCAGGCGCAGGGGTTGGCAAAATCGATCGCGGAAGGGCCCACGTTTGCCAACACCATGACCAAGCGCATGCTGGCGATGGAATGGGCGATGTCGGTCGAGGAGGCGATCGAGGCCGAAGCCGTGGCACAGGCGCTGTGCATGACCACGGAGGATTTCGCCCGCGCGTTCCATGCCTTCGCCAACAAGGTCAAGCCGGCGTTCCAGGGCAATTGAGTAAAACGCGGGCTGTCATCCTGAGAGTCCGACTGGCCCACGCACCGGAGATTTCTGGATCCAGGACATGAATCGATTTTCCGTCATGGCCGGATTTATTCCGGCCATCCACGTCTCGGCGAAGCTTCAACAAGAAAAGACGTGGATGTCCGGGACAAGCCCGGGCATGACGGGTTCGGGGCGAGACGACATCGGAAGGCTTGCGTTGAAATTATTTTAGGCTTAAAGTAATCGCATCATAGGCCCATGGAGGCTGTCATGAAGATCGCGATCATCGGTGGCGGACCGGCGGGGCTTTACGCGGCGATCCTGCTCAAGAAGCAGCGGCCGCAGGCCGACGTCACGGTGTATGAACGCAATCGCGCCGACGATACGTTCGGATTCGGGGTGGTGTTTTCCGATGCCACGCTGGACAATTTCGAGCGGCACGATCCGCCGAGCTACCGCCGTATCACGGACGAATTCGCCTATTGGGATGACATCGCGATCCATTTCCGCGGCACGGTGCATCGGGTCGGCGGCAACGGATTTTGCGGCTGTTCGCGGCGCATGCTGCTCCTGATTTTGCAGGAGCGCGCGCGCGAACTCGGCGTCACCTTGATGTTCGAAGCGGAGATCGACGAGACGCGTGGCTTTGCCGACGCCGACCTGATCGTGCTGGCCGACGGCAGTAATAGCCGCTTCCGCGAAAAACACGCCGATCACTTCCAGCCCGAACTGGACATGCGCTCCAACAAGTTCGCGTGGATGGGGTCGACCAAGCCGCTCGACGCCTTCACGTTCGTGTTTCAGGAAACCGAGTGGGGCCCGTTCATCGCGCACGCCTATCAGTACGAAGTGGGCCGCTCGACCTGGATCTTCGAGACCGATCCGGAGACGTTCAAGCGCGCCGGACTGGAAGGATTGACCGAAGAGCAGTCCGCGCAGCGGATGGCTTCGATCTTCGCAAAATTTCTCGACGGGCATCCGCTGCTGACCAACCGCTCGATGTGGCGCAATTTCCCGATGATCCGCAGCCGGCGCTGGGTCAAGGACAACATGGTGCTGCTCGGCGATGCCAAGGCGACCGCGCATTTCTCGATCGGCTCAGGCACCAAGCTCGCGATGGAAGATGCCATTGCGCTGGCGGATGCGATGGCGCGCGCTCCGACAGTCGATGCCGCGCTCCAGAGTTATGAAAACGGCCGCCGCGAAGAAGTCGAAAAGACCCAGCATGCCGCCGATGTGTCGCTGGTCTGGTTCGAGCATGTCGACCGCTTCTGGGATTTCGATCCCGTGCAGTTCGCGTTCGGCGTCATGACCCGCGCCAAGGCGATCACCTACGACAATCTCACCCTGCGCGCGCCGGAATTCGTGGCCGAGGTCGACAAGACGTTTGCGCGGCAGGTGCGTGCGCGCGGCTTCGACGTGGATACAGAAAAGCCGGTGGCGCCGATGTTTCAGCCGCTGCGCTTGCGCGAGATGACGGTGGCCAACCGCGCGGTAGTGTCGCCGATGTGCATGTATTCTGCCAAGGAAGGCGTGCCCGGCGATTTTCATTTCGTGCATTACGGCGCGCGCGCGATCGGCGGCGCCGGTCTGATTTTCACCGAGATGACCTGCGTCGGCCGCGACGCGCGGATCACGCCGGGCTGCGCCGGCTTGTGGAACGACGAGCAGGAGGCGGCGTGGCGGCGGATCGTCGATTTCGTTCACGCCAATTCGGCGGCGAAGATCGCGCTGCAACTTGGGCACGCCGGCCGCAAGGGCGCGACGAAACTGATGTGGGACGGCATGGATCGCCCGCTGGAGCAGGGCGCGTGGGAAACGCTGTCGGCGTCGCCCATTCCGTATTTCCCGGACAGCCAGGTGCCGCGCGAGATCGACCGATTCGCGATGGATCGCATCAAGGCTGAGTTCGTCGCGGCCGTCGGGCGCGGCGACCGCTGCGGCTTCGACATGCTCGAGTTGCACTGCGCACACGGCTATCTGCTGGCGAGTTTCATCTCGCCGCTGACCAACACACGCACGGATGCCTATGGCGGCTCGCTGGACAATCGCCTGCGCTATCCGCTGGAGGTGTTTGCCGCGATGCGCGCGGCGTGGCCCGCGCACAAGCCGATGTCGGTGCGTATTTCCGCGACCGACTGGGCCGAGGACGGCATCACCGGCGACGACGCGGTGAAGATCGCGCAGGCGTTCGCGGAAGCCGGCGTCGATCTGGTCGACGTTTCGACCGGGCAGACGGTGCGCGACGCGCAGCCGGTCTATGGCCGCATGTTCCAGACGCCGTTCTCGGATCAGGTGCGCAACGAGGCGCGCGTCGCGACCATGTGCGTCGGCAACATCACCACCGCCGATCAGGTCAATACGATTCTGGCGGCGGGCCGCGCCGATCTGGTGGCGCTGGGCCGTCCACATCTGGTTGATCCGTCATTCACAATGCGCGCGGCGGCCTGGTACGGCGCCGACATCGCCTGTCCGCCGCAATACCTGCCGGGCAAGGAGCAGATTGTCCGCAACAGCGTGCGCGACCGGCAGGATCTTGATGAACTGAAGATCAAGGGCAAACCCAAGACGCGCGCCGAGATGCTGGTCGAGGCGGAGAAGTCGCTGGCGGCGGAGTGAACATGAACTGCTTTCTGTTGTCGTCCCGGCGCACGCCGGGACCCATAACCCCTGACGGCGATGTCGTTCTGGGTCGTCGTTCCGTGTTTGACCGCAAATCCTCGGCGTATGGGTCCCTGCGTCCGCAGAAACGACGAAGGACGTTCATAGCGGTAAGCACATGACCATTCTCGACTCCGAAACCAAGGCCGCCGAGCACTCCGACGATCACGGCGACGAGTTGCGGCTGTGGCTCAGGCTCTTGACCTGCACGACGCTGATCGAAGGCGAGGTGCGGGGGCGCTTACGCGAGCGCTTCGACGTGACGTTGCCGCGCTTCGACCTGATGGCGCAGCTCGACAAGGTGCCCGACGGCATGACGCTCTCGGATATTTCGAAGCGCATGATGGTGTCGAACGGCAACATCACCGGGCTGGTGGAGCGGCTGGTGCAATCGGGCCATGTCGATCGCCGCACGTCCGAAAGCGACCGCCGTGTGCAGGTGATCCGGCTGACCAAATCCGGACGGGTTGAATTTCGCAAGATGGCCGCCGAACACGAGATCTGGATCGCGGACATGTTTGCTGATTTGGGCGAGAAGGATGT
>JAFEFK010000052.1 GCA_018240625.1 Pseudomonadota bacterium | reverse complement strand
GGTCAAGCAGAAGTCGCCGGCGCGAAAACCCGAATACGGCGAGGTGCGCTGGGATGTCGAGGTCTTCAACCAGAACAACGAGCCGGTGGCGCGCTACGATCTGCTCACCATGAGCGCGCGGACAGTCTAGCAGCCGCATTAACGAAGCCGGCGTCGTCCCTGCGAACGCAGGGACCCATAACCTTTGCGGTCTATAGTGTGAGAAAGCGAGTCCCACGTGCGCGGGATGACGGCAGATTGCGAGCCGGCGCTCGTTGCACACGATTTGTCCAAGGATAAAACTATCGCGCCGCGCTGGATCACGAGGAGATTATTTCCTCTCGTTCGGCGCGTGGAGCCGATTCATCTTTTATGCATCCGGCAATAGCGGCTGAGCTGGCAAAGCGTTACAGAAACAGTAGTTTTATCCTATGTCCGATCGAGAACGGGCCTTTCGCGGGCCATATCGATGCCGGACTGAGAAGGAAATTGCCCGTGTCGCCCGATCCCCACATTACCGTCTATGCCGGCTTCCTGATCGGCCTCGCCTTCGGCGTGGTCGGGCTACTTAGCGGCTTTTGTCTGATGAACAGTCTGCGCGGCTATTGGGGCAACGGCGACGGCCGCTTGGTCAGAACCTACGCGCTGGCGATGGGCGTTGCCGTCGCCGCCTCGCAGTTGCTGGCCGGCGAAGGCCTGGTCGATCTCGGAAAATCGATCTATCTGCAGCCATCGTTTTCCGCGCCCCTGATGTTCGCCGGCGGTCTCATTTTCGGTTACGGCATGGTGCTGTCGAACGGCTGCGGATCGCGTGCGCTGGTTCTGCTCGGGCGCGGTAATCTGCGCTCGCTGGTGGTCGTGATCGTCCTCGGCATTGCGGCGCAGATGACATTGAAGGGGCTGATCGCGCCGGCGCGTATCGCCGTGCTGCAGGCGAGCCAATCCGCGCCGAACATCATCTCGCTGCCCGCGCTGGTCGAAACGCTGGGCCTGAGCGCATCCCTCGCGCGAGCGCTGGCGGTACTCGTCGTCAGCGGTGCCTTGATCGTGTTTGCGTTTTCCCATGCGGCGTTCCGGCGCTCGTGGGGCCAGATCGCCGCAGGCTTGAGCGTCGGATTGCTCGTCGCCGCCGGCTGGTACGCGACCGGCTATCTCGGCGCCGACGATTTCAACCCTGTGCCGGTCACGTCGATTACGTTCGTCGCTCCCGTCGCCGACACCGTGCAATACGTGATGCTCTCGACCGGACTGACAATGAATTTCGGGATCGCGCTGATACCGGGCGTCGTGCTCGGGAGCCTTGTGACCGCGCTGGCGACCCGCCGCTTTCATCTCGAAAGCTATACCTCGCCGCGCCACATGCTGCGCTCGGTGGCCGGTGCGGCGCTAATGGGCTCGGGAGGTGCGATGGCTTACGGATGCTCCGTCGGGCAGGGCCTGACCGGACTTTCGACGCTGGCGCTGGCGTCGTTCGTCGCAATCACCGGAATTATCGTCGGCGCCGCGATCGGCTTGCGTGGACCGCTTCGCGTCCAGGCGCTGACGCCGTCGGCGGATTCAGCTTCGCCTGCGCGCTGATTGGTGGAGCGGATTTGACATTCGCTCTCCCACCTGTCCGGAAGTCTGCAAAGCGAATGTTAAATCCAAAACTACACCAGAAACTTATGGTGGTCCCATAATTCTGACATTCGCAAAACGCCTGCTGAAACAGGAAATGTTAGAATTGGACTATCGGCTCAAACTTGCGGCGGACGCGCCAGCGCCTCGAAATACCGCTCAAGCAGTCGCATGTGTGACAATGCGAACTTCCGAGGTCAGCGTCCGATGTACCGGACACTTGTCCGCGATTTCCATGAGCTTCTGGCGCTGCTCCGCGTCGAGTGCGCCGTCGATGGTGATTACGCGCTCGATCTGATCGAGCATGCCGGTTTTGGTCTCGCATTCCGCACAGTCCTGAGCGTAAATTTTGCTGTGCCGCAACGTTACGGTCACGCGATCGAGCGGCAGCGACTTTCGGTCGGCATACAATCGCATGGTCATCGAGGTGCATGCACCGAGAGCTGCGAGCAGGAAATCATAGGGGCCAGGTCCGGTATCTTCGCCGCCTGACGAGACAGGTTCGTCGGCGAGCAAGTGATGTGAGCCGACGGTCACGGTCTGCTGGAACTTGCTGCGGCGGGTTTCCTGAACGACGACGCTGCGCGGGCCTTTATCCTCCGTCGCGGCGGCCGTTGAAACCGGTTCGAGATAGCGTTGTGCCCACGAGGCAGCGACATCGGCGACATAAGCGCTATCGCTTTTTTGAGTCAGAAGATGATCTGCTCCGGCGAGCGATATGAAGCTTTTCGGATGCTTGGCCGCGACGAAGATATGCGTCGCATTGTCGATCCCGACGGTATCGTCGGTCGGTGAATGCATGATCAGCAGAGCCTTGTGCAATTTCGCGACCTGCGCCATCAGATTGTGTTCGGCGATGTCGTCGAGAAATTCCCGCTTGATACGGAAGGGACGTCCCGCGAGCGAGACTTCGACCTTGCCTTGCGTCCGGATGTCTTTGATACGGTCGGCGAACAGGTGCGTGACATGCGCCGGGTCGGACGGCGCGGCGATGGTCACAACGGCTTTGGCTTCGGGAATCTGCACTGCTGCGGCGAGAATGGCCGCGCCGCCGAGGCTGTGGCCGATCAAAAGCGCCGGCGCCTTGCGGGTTTTGCGCAGATGGTCCGCTGCCAGAACGAGATCGGCGACATTGGACGAAAACGTGCTGTTGGCGAATTCGCCTTCGCTCGCGCCAAGTCCCGTGAAATCAAATCTCAGGACTGCTATTCCCTTGGCGGTCAGTCCTGCCGCGATGCGTTTTGCAGCCAGTACGTCCTTGCCGCAGGTGAAGCAATGCGCGAACAGCGCGTAGGCGCTCGGATCGGTGTCGGGAAGATCCAGCGTGGCCGCGAGTTGTTGCCCATCCGATCCGGAAAACTGGAAACGCTCGTTCGGCATGTCTGGCCTCCTTGTTCGATCGCGACGGCCCCGTCAGTCGCCAGAGTAGCGCTGCTCCTGCCATGGATCGCCGCGATTATGATAGCCGCGGACTTCCCAGTAACCAGGGTCGTCCTCGGCGAGGAATTCGATGCTTTGCAGCCACTTGGCGCTTTTCCAGAAATAGAGATGCGGCACCACCGCGCGCACGGGGCCGCCGTGGTCGCGTTCCAGCGGTGCACCGGACCAGGTGTGCGCCAGCAGCGTGTCTTCCGCGGCAAAATCCTCCAGCGTCAAGTTGGTGGTGTAGCCATCGTGCGAATGCAGCACCACGTGCCGGGCGTCATTGCGAGGCCGCACCGCCATCAGGAGATCGCGGGTGGCGAGGCCCTCCCATATATTGTCGTAGCGTGACCATGTCGTGACGCAATGGATATCGGAGACAAATTGCGTCTGCGGTTGCGCTGTAAATTGTACCCAGTCCCAAAACACCGGATTTGCAACCGCGCCATAGACATCGAGCCGCCAGCGCTCGCGCGAAATATCCGGGGTCCGGCCGAGATCGAGCACTGGCCAGTCTTTTGTCAGATGTTGTCCCGGCGGCAGGCGCTGCTCGTCCGGCTGCGATACTTTTCCCGTCAGAAATCGGCCTTCGCGAGCCCAGCGTTCCTTGCTGCGCGTAAGCTTGCTTAGCGGCGGCTGATCGCTGTTCTCGGTCATGCGGATGCGGTGTCATTCGAGCGTTGCAGACAACAGCCGGGGAGTAAAGTTGATCAATTCATCTTTCCAAGCAGCATCGGAAGCTGGCGCGGGCCGCGCACGGTGCCTTCGGACCACCTCATCTCGCTGGACGGATCCAGCCGGAAATCGGGAATGCGCTTCAGCCATTCCTCGATCGCGACCTGCATCTCCATGCGTGCGAGATTCGAGCCGACGCAGCGGTGGATGCCGAGGCCGAAAGCGGCATGGCGGTTTTCCTTGCGGTCGATGATGACCTTGTCGGCCTCGGGAAACATTGCCGGATCGCGATTTGCGGCGGGGAAAGACAGCAGGACCATGTTGCCCGGTTTGATCGGGCAGCCGCTGATCGTGGTTTCCTTCATGACCTCGCGCGCCATCGTGACCGGCGAATAGGCGCGCAAAAATTCTTCGATCGCGGTCGGCAAGAGCTGCGGCTCGGCGAGGAGACGTTCGCGATCCCCCGGCGTTTTCGCCAGATGCCACAGCGACGAGCCGATCGCGCTCCAGGTCGTATCGATGCCCGCGATCAGCAGCAGACGCAGCGATCCCTGCACATGCTCGTCCGACAGCGGCTGTCCGTCCTTGTCGCGCGCGTTCATCAGCGTGGAGATCAGATCATCCGTCGGATGCTTCTTGCGCGCCTCGATCTGGTCGGCAAAATAGGCAGTCATGTCGCCGATGGCCCGCATCAGCGTAGCGTCATCGTGGATGCCGAGTTCGAGGATCTCATGGATCCACTTGATAAAGAGATCGCCATCTTTTTCGGGAATGCCGAGCATGTGCGCGATTGCGCGGGTCGGGATATGTTTGGTGTAATGCGCAGCGGCATCAACGCTGGGCCGATCGATGAATGCGTCGATCAGCTCGTTGCAGATCGCGCGGACCCGCGGCTCGAGCTTTTTCATCGCATCCGGCGTGAACGGCGGCAACAGGAGCTGCTTGGCGGGCTTGTGCGTGGGTGGGTCCGAGGTGATGGGTGGCGAAGGCTGCGGCGGCTCCGGTCGAACGTTGCGTACGACCACCCGCCGTGATGAAAAATGCTCGGTGTCGTAGGAGATTTCCTTCACCGCCTCGTAGGTGGTCGGAAGATAAACGCCAAGGAAGCGCTTGGTGTGAACGACCGGGCATTCCGCGCGCAATTCGTCCCAGATCGGGAACGGATTTTCCGTCCAGCGCGGGTCGGTATGGTCGAAATCGTGAACCCAGTCGGTGACGGGCGCGGCGTTCGACATCGAATTCCTCCGTATGACTGCGGCTGTCCCGGCTTGAACCGGATCGGCCGGCGCTCAAAAGCCAATAGTCCGAATAATAATGATTCAGTCTTCCGTAATATCGATCGCAATTTCCGGGCAATTGGTTTGCGCGAGCCACGCCTTGTCTTCGAGTCCGGCCGGCACCGCGCCATCACCTATCTCATGTGCATTGCCGAATTCGTCGAGCTCAAACAATTCGGGCGCCAGAGATTTGCAGCGGGCGTGTCCCTGACACTTGTCCTGATCGACACGTATCCTGAGTTTTCCCGCCATGGCTCTCCCCATCGTTGCACGCGTGCGTGTCAATCGCACGTTCGGTCAAGTTGCCTGCGATTATAGCCGCGCGTCCATGATCCGCCAGCGCTCTGGGGGGCAAATTTATTCCGGCCAGAGGTGTTGGGCTACTTGACGGTTCTGGGATTGATCGGCGTCGTGCCGCGCACGCCGAGGATGTCTTCGATTGCTTTCGCGCCGGCCAGAAGCTGGGCTTCTCCGCGGGGGGCTGCGACCATTTGCAGGCCGACCGGCAAACCTGTTTTGGTGAATCCGCAAGGCAGCGACAAGGCGGGGGAGCAAATCAGGGTAATGGCGTAGACGATGCCAAGCCACTCCACATAATTATCGAACGTCTTGCCAGCGCATTCGGCGACGTAACGGTTCTCGATCGGGAACGGCGCCACGATGGTCGCCGGCGACAATAGGAGATCGTAGGTCTTGAAGAACTCCAGCGCGCGGCTGGTCATCGCCACGCGCTGTGCCTCGGCACGGACGAGATCGTCGACCGAGAGCTTCAGCCCTGCCTCGATATTCCAGATGACTTCGGGTTTCAGAAGGTCGCGCTTTTCGCGCAGCAGGTTCGCCTTGCTGATGGCGAAATCGAACGCGCGCAGTACATGGAAACACTCGTGCGCTTCGCGTAAATCCGGATGGGCTTCCTCAACGATGACGCCAGCTTCGGCGAAGCGCATCGCTGCCTTGCGCGTGATCTCGGCGACTTCGGGATCAACAGGCGTGATTCCGAGATCGGGGGAATAGGCGACACGCTTGGGTTTCTTGCCGGAACGGGCGGCGGACAAAAATGACGTGGGCAGCACCGGCAGGGAAAGCGGGTCGGCGGGATTCTCGCCGCTCATGGCATCGAGCATCAGCGCCAGGTCCTCGACGTTGCGCGCCATCGGGCCCTGCACGCCGAGATTGCGATCGATCTTGGCGACGGGTGTATGGGCGACACGGCCGATGCTTGGGCGCATACCGACGATGCCGCAGAAACTGGCGGGATTGCGCAGCGAGCCGCCCATGTCGGAGCCGTGCGCGAGCCAGGCCGTGCCGGAGGCGAGCGCCGCCGCCGCGCCGCCGGAGGAGCCCGCCGCCGAACGCGAGGTATCCCAGGGATTTAATGTCGGTCCGAAGACTTCGTTGAACGTGTTGGCTCCGGCGCCGAATTCCGGCGTATTGGATTTCGCGTAGATCACCGCGCCGCTGGCTTCGAGATGCTCGACCATGAGGTCGGACGTCGCAGGCACCGTATCCTTGTAGATCGGCGATCCCTGCGTCGTCAGGACGCCCGCGACATTGGTCAGGTCCTTGATCGGCACCGGAAGGCCCGCGAGCAGGCCACGCTCGCCAATGGGCTTGTTCATCAGCTCTTTCGCATTCTTGCGGGCGCGGTCGAAACACAGGGTCGGCAGCGCGTTGACGGCACCGTCGACGTCGGCGATGCGTTTTTCCAGCACGTCAAGCAGGTCGAGCGGAGAGACCTGGCCGGCTTTCAATTTGTCGACCACGGCGCATGCCGTTGCCTTTATCAATTCCTGATCGGACGATGCCATCTTATGTCTCCCGGCCGTTTTTTGTTTCTTTGCGATATAGCGGTGTAGACCATTTTCCTGCAAGCTGGAAACCGCCGGGCATGATCCCGACAAAGAGCGGAGGGTTTCTGATGGCCGCGCCATTCGGTGATACCAACTGGCAACGCATGAGCCAGCAGGCGCGTGATCTCGGTCTCAACAACGGCGTTGCCGTGCCCGGCGGGGCGGACATGGTTGCAGAATGGGACAAGCGCTCCGCCGAATTGCGCACACGCTATCCCCATCACCTCGATTTGAGGTACGGCCCGCGCGAACGCAACCGGATCGATTTCCTCAAAGCCGCGGAGGGCGGGCCGACGCTGTTGTTCATTCACGGCGGCTACTGGCAGACGCGGGCGAAGGAGAGTTTTACGACTTTCGCGGCTGGCCCCATGGCGCACGGCATCAACGTGGCGCTAATCGGCTATACGCTGGCGCCGGATGCGACGCTCGATCAGATCGTGGCCGAGATACACAGCGGGTTGGATTTTCTGGCCGACAAGCTGCCCGCGCTTGGCGGCGATCCCCGGCGTATCGTGGTGTCAGGCTGGTCCGCCGGGGGACATCTGACGTCGATGGTGCTGTCGCATACGCATGTGAAGGGAGGCGTTGCGATCAGCGGGATCTTCGATCTCGAGCCGATCCGGCACAGTTATCTCAATGTCAAGCTGGGACTCGATGAAGCGATGTCGCAGCGCAACTCACCCGTAAAACAGGCGAGTGGTCCGGCAAAACCGCTGTCACTCGTTGTGGGGAGTGCAGAATTGCCGCTCCTGCGTCAGCAGACCGCGGATTTTGCCGCCTATCGCGCGCTGCACGCACTTCCGGTGACGTATGAGGAAATCCCCGGAGCCGACCACTTCAGCATCATGGATCAACTCGCGTCGCCAACTGGCCGCATCACCACGCTGATCCGCCAGTTGTTTGAGAGGACGGACCCGTCATCCTGAGGTGCGTGCCGGGCGGCGCGCTCGCGACGTCATTTTGGCGAGCCTCGAAGGAGGACAGCGATCGTGTGGCCCGTCCTTCGAGACGCGCGCAAGATGCGCTCCTCAGGATGACGGCAGTGGATGGAATGACGGGGGGACTAACCCCAGCCCGCGCTGATGCCGCCGTCGACGGTGAAGATCACGCCCGACGTGTATCCCGAGCGGTCCGAGGCGAGATAAGCCATGAGGTCGCCGATCTCGCGTGCATGCGCGGGGCGCCCGAGCGGCAAGCCCTTTTGATATTCGCCGTAACGGTTCTCGTCGCCGAACTGGTTCTTCGCGCGCGTTTTCAGCAACGTGACATGACGGTCGGTGCCGACCGGGCCGGGATTGATGCCGACCACGCGAATGTTATCGGCGAGGCTCTTGCCGCCCAACGCGCGGGTAAAGGCCATCAGCGCGGCATTGCCGGTGCTGCCGCAGATGTAGTTGGCGTCGAATTTTTCGCCGGCCGCGCCGATGTCGTTGACGATGACGCCGTGGCCGCGCGCCTTCATCTGGGCATAGATCGCCCGGGTAAGATTGATGTAGCCGAATACTTTCAATTCCCAGGCATGACGCCATGTGGCCTCGTCGATCTTGTCGATCGAGCCGCCTGGAATATCGCCGGCATTGTTGACGAGAATATCGATATCGGCGGCGTCCTTGACGAGGCGCGCGATGTCCTCGCTTTTGCGCAGGTCGGTGACATGAACTGTCGCGTCGATCTGGTGAGCGGACCGCAACCGCTCCGCCAGCGCCTTCAATTGATCGCCGTTACGTGCGGCGAGACGAAGGTGACAGCCTTCCTCGGCGAAGGCTTCCGCGGCGGCGGCGCCAATTCCCTTGGATGCGCCAGTGATGAGAACACGCTTGCCGCGCAGATGAAGGTCCATGTCAGGCTCCTCTATCGAACAAGTCAGTCATTCCGGGATGTATCAGCGCCGGCTCCGCCGGTGATGATACAGACCCGGAATCTCGGCGAGATTCCGGGCTCGCGCGCGCCAAGATGCGCGCCCGCCTCGGAATGACGGAGTCTTATAAGTACCCTTCGCCGGCTTCGGCTGCGAAGCGGCCGGGATCGCCTTCCCAGACGATGCGCGCATGTTCGAGCACGTAGACGCGGTCGGCATGGGGTAGCGCGAAAGTAACGTTCTGTTCGCCGAGCAGCACCGTGATCGGCGTCGTCTGCCGCATTTTCTCCAGCGCCTTCGAGAGCAGCTCGAGAATAACAGGCGCAAGCCCAAGCGTCGGCTCGTCGAGGATCAGGATTTTGGGCTGCATCATCAGCGCGCGGCCGATCGCGAGCATCTGCTGTTCGCCGCCGCTGAGGGTCTGCGCCATCTGCCCCTGGCGCTCCTTCAGGATCGGGAACAGGTCGAACAGCCAGGCGATCTGCTTGTCTCTTTCCCCGTCGGCAAGATGCTGTCCGCCCAGGTCGAGATTTTCGCGTACGCTCATTTCGCCGAACAGTTCGCGCGTTTCCGGACACTGTACGAGACCGCTGCGGGCGATTTTCGCGGGGCTGGTGCCGCGAAGTTTTTCGCCGTCGCGGATGATCTCGCCGGTATACGGCAGGAAGCCTGAAATGGTGTTGAACAGCGTGGTCTTTCCGGCGCCGTTGAGGCCGACGACGGAGACGAACTCGCCCTGATGCACATGGATCGAGACGTTGTCGAGCGCCTGCGCCTTGCCGTAATGCACGCTGATGTTCTCGACCTGCAGCAAAGGCACCTTGTCCTTGAAGCTGGTTTCAGGCCGCGCAGAGGTTTCTAGCGTGCCGCCGAGATAGACGCGCCGCACGGTTTCGTTGCGCATCACGTCCTCGGCCTTGCCGGTGACGATTTCCTCGCCGAGGTACATCGCAAGCACGCGATCGACCAGGGCTGCGACGCTCTTGACGTTGTGGTCGACCAGCATCACCGCACGGCCTTCGTCGCGGAAACTGCGGATCAGCTCGGAGAACGTTCCCACTTCCGCCAGCGTCAGTCCCGCGAACGGCTCGTCGACCAGCACGACCTTGGGATCCCTGGCGATCGCCTTGGCGAGTTCGAGCCGCCGAAGGTCCGCAAAGGGAAGGGTGGGCGGCCGGCGGTCCATGACGGCCCCAAGGCCGACGCGCTCGGCGATCTGCTTCGCTCGATCGAGCAGCGCTTTGTCGGGAAACAGCATCAGCAGGCTGTCGGGCAGCAGCGCGACCATGATGTTTTCGAGCACGGTCTGCCGGTTGAGCGGACGCGAGTGCTGGAACACCATGCCAAAACCCTTGCGCGCGATCTTGTGCGCGGGAAGGCCGGCCAGATTCTCACCCTCGAGCTTGACCTCTCCTGCGGTCGGCCGCTCGATCCCCATGACGCTTTTCATGGCGGTCGATTTGCCGGAACCGTTGGGGCCGATCAGGCCGAAGATTTCGCCCGGCCGCAGGTCGAAATTGAGGTTCTTGACGGCGGTCAGGCCGCCGAAACGCTTGGTCAGGCCCCGTACCTCAAGGATCGGAGCATTGGTGGCCGCTGATGTCATTGTCGTGCCTCCCGCGACAGGGCAGCTCCGAGGAAACCGCCCGGGAAGAACAGGACGACGAGCAGGGCTACGGCCGACACGATGAATGTTGCAAGTTCTCCGGTTGGCCGCAGGAATTCACCAGCGACGATCAGGAAGATCGCGCCGAGCGCCGCGCCGAGCACGGTACGACGCCCGCCAAGCACGGCGGCGACGATGACGTTTACGCCGACCGCGATGTCGACGACGGTGCCGACCGAGGCGGTGCCGAAATAGAACACCAGCAGGGCGCCGGATAACCCAGAGAAAAACGCGCTGACGACGAATGCCGCTAGCTTGTGCTTGACGATGTTGAAGCCGAGCGCGCCGGCCTGCACGGCATCCTGGCCGCTGGCCTGAAGCACCAGCCCGACCGGCGATTGCGCAAGCCCGTACAGGATCGCAGCGCTGATCGTCATGAAGCCGAGCGCGATCCAATAGTTCGCGTGGGAATCGATGGTGATGACATCGGGGATGGTGAGACCGATTTCACCGCCGGTCAGGTCGGCGAATACCACCACGAAGTTTTGCAGCATCAGCACCGCCACAAGCGTCGTCAATCCGAAATAGGGGCCGCGCACCCGCAAGGCCGGAAGCGCGAGCACAAATCCGGCGATGACTGCGGCCGCGGCACCGAGCACGATGCAGATGTAAGGTGACAGGCCGTACTGGGCGTTGACGATGCCGGCCGTGTAAGCGCCGACGCCGATCAGGAAGGTCGGACCGAAGTTGACCTCTCCGGCGAATCCGAACAGCAGATCCCAGGACATCGCGAAGACGCCGAAATAGTAGGCGACCGTCAGCAGGCCGAGAACATAGCCGGAGACATAGAGTGGCAGTGTGGAGGCAATGATGACCGCGCCCAGCGAAATGAAGAACAGCCGCGACTTGAAAAACGAACCCATGGCTATCGCCTCCCGAGCAGGCCTTGAGGCCTGATGTACATCACGACCACAAGCAGAAGCAGTGCGGGAATGGTGCGGTAGGCGGGATTGATCAGATAGGCTGTCAAGGTTTCGAGATATCCGACCACGAACGCGGCGATCAGCGAGCCGGATACGCTGCCAAGGCCGCCGAGGACGACGATCGAAAACGCGCTCGCGGTCAGCGGGCCGACGCTGTAGGAGCTGACGCCGAGGAACATGCCAAGCAATACGCCGGCAAGACCCGCCAGAACGCCGTAGATCGCCCAGACCACGATATAGACGCTGGTGAGTTCGTGGCCGAGCAGGGTGACGCCACGCGGGTTCATTGAAGCGGCTAGCACCACCTTGCCGGTTCGCGTCCGGTTGACGAGAAGCCACAGCAGCGCAATGACAACGCAGCACACGACCGCGGTGAAAATCTCGTTCTGCGGCGTGCGCACGCCCATGATGTTGACGACGCCTTCGATGATCGGCAGCACCGTCTTGGCGTTGTTGGTGAAGAAGTAGGCGATCAATTCCTGGATCATGATCCCCCACAGCAGCGTGCCCGTGAGGACGAAAATTTCCTTTTCCTCATTCGGAATGCGGCGCGATCTCTGGATCGGTTGCACTACCGCGAAGTAGGTCGCAAAGGACATGATCAGCGCTACGGCGATTCCTATCAGCGCGCCGGTATACGTACCTGTATGGAGTACACTGGCCGCGGCCCACGCGGCAACCGCAGCTGCCACCATGATGGCGCCGTGCGACAGGTTGAGCACGCCGGACACCCCGAAGATGAGCGTGAAGCCCATGGCTCCCAGCGCATACAGCGCGCTGACGGCAAAGCCGTCGATGAGAATCTGAAAAGCAAGCATTGATGATGACCGCGGCGGCTACCGCCCCTCGTTTAGAGCCGTCGATATGAAAAATGCTCCCGGGTTTCCCCGGGAGCATTGCGACATCATTTTTAATTGGCGGTCAACTTGATGAAGCTCGGGAACTTCAGCTGTCCCTTGGCCACGTCCTTCGGCCAAACCGGAACCTGCTTACCATCCTGCCACTGCAGCATGGCGCCGGTGATCAGGCCCTTGCCGTATTTCAGGCCGTGCGTGAACTCATCGTTCTTGCCGTAGAACTGGATGCGGCCGATCGTGCCTTCCCAATCGGTTTTCTCGAGCGCGGCAACCATCTTGTCGGAATCGGTCGATCCGGCGCGCTTGATTGCGTCGGCGAGGTAATAGACCTCGTCATAAGCAGTATAGCCGCAGTAGGATGGGAAGTTGCCGTACTTCTTCCGGAAAGCTTCCGCGAACGGCAACGACTTCGGCGTGATCGCGAGATCCGGACCCGACACGCCCTGATACAGCACGCCTTCGGCGGCGTTGTTGGTGTCCTTGCCGAAGGTTTCGTTGGTAGCTTGCGAAGAAATGCCGAACATCGGAATCGGCACTTGCTGGTTCTTCCACTGCACGGTCGGCTGCACGCCGACATGCGAAATGCCGGTGATGATCACGTCCGGCTTGGCGGCCTCGATCTTGTTGAAGATAGGCGTGAAGTCGGTGGTGTCGGGCGAGAAGCGGATATGGTCGAGCACCTTCAATCCGATTTTCGGCAGGCACTCCTGATAGCCGATATCGAGCGGCTTGGTCCACGCAGCGTCTTCGCTCATGATGACCGCGGTCTTCGTGTGCTTGCCATCGACCAGCAGGTCCTTGGCGGCGTCGCAAACCGACAGCGCGAGCGAAGCCGATGTCAGGTAGCCGTGGAAGGTGTACTTGTTCTTGTCATAGTCCTTGTGGACGGCCTTGGTGATCTCGTTGCTTGCGGCGCCCGGTGTGACCATCACGGTCTTCAGCCGCGCAGCCCACGGCTCCAGCGCCAGGACAACCTCGCTGATGTAGCTCGCGATGACGGCGTTGACCTTGTCTTCGTTGACGGCGCGCTGGAACGCGCGAACCGAGTCGGCCGAGGAGCTGTGATTGTCGTAGGTGACGATCTCGATCTTGCGGCCGTCGACGCCGCCCTTGGCGTTGATCTCCTCAGCAGCGAGCTGGGCTGCCTGCGGCATCGATGCGCCGGCGATGGCCTGCGCTTCAGCGATGACGGCAATCTTGATGGGATCCGCCGCAAGCGCCGGGCTTGCGAAGAGTCCGAGAGCGACCGCTCCCGCGAGAGCGATCAACGATGTTGATGCGTGTAGCGCTGTTTTCAATGACATGACTGTTGCCTCTACCTTTTACATTTGTGATGGGTGACGGGACCCGATCTTGTTATTTTGCCCTTGGGTTGATTGTATCGTGGCTGTCAGACGCGGCAAGCGTAAGCAGCGAAACTTCTTGAGGGGGCATACTGTTAGGCTGCGAGCATCGGTGAGGTCAACATTGCAGTGCAGCGTTGCGCGGGTGCCGACTTTAGTCCAATGCAGTCGGATGATAATTTGAAAAGCTTGCCGCGCGAGCGTTCAAATTGAGAGTTGGTCGCAAATATTAACATCCAAGGAACCCAACGTGAGCAGCGGAAAAAAACAATATCGGATCGCAGTCATTCCTGGAGATGGCATCGGCAAGGAAGTCGTGCCCGAGGGGCTTCGGGTTCTTGAGGTCGCCGCCAAGAAGCATGGCGTCAGCCTCAAGCTGGATCACTTTGATTTCGCGTGCTGGGACTACTATGCCAAGCACGGGCAGATGATGCCCGACGACTGGAAGGATCAAATTGGATCACACGATGCGATCTTCTTCGGTGCCGTGGGATGGCCCGAAAAGATTCCCGATCACATTTCGCTGTGGGGATCGCTGATCAAATTCCGCCGTGAGTTCGATCAGTACGTCAACCTTCGTCCCGTGCGGCTGATGCCTGGCGTTCCCAGTCCGCTGGCGAACCGCAAGCCGGGCGATATCGATTTCTGGGTGGTGCGCGAGAACACCGAAGGCGAATACTCCTCGGTCGGCGGACGGATGTTCCCGGATACCGATCGTGAATTCGTCACTCAACAGACCGTGATGAGCCGCGTCGGCGTCGATCGCATCCTGAAGTTCGCGTTCGACCTGGCACAGTCACGGCCCAAGAAGCACCTGACCTCGGCGACGAAGTCGAACGGCATCTCGATCACCATGCCGTATTGGGACGAGCGGGTGGAAGCGATGGCGAAGCACTATCCCAAAGTGAAATGGGACAAGTATCACATCGATATTCTCAGCGCGCATTTCGTGCTGCATCCGGACTGGTTCGACGTGGTGGTCGGCTCCAATCTGTTCGGCGATATCCTGTCGGATCTCGGTCCCGCATGCACCGGCACGATCGGGATCGCGCCGGGTGGCAACATCAATCCGGAGCGGAATTTTCCGTCGGTGTTCGAACCGGTGCACGGCTCGGCGCCCGACATCGCAGGGCAGGGGATCGCCAACCCGATCGGTCAGATCTGGTCGGGCGCGATGATGCTGGATCATCTCGGCGAGAAGACTGCCGCGTCAGCCATCGTCAGCGCGATCGAACGCACGCTGGCGGAACGCACGCTGCGCACGCGCGATCTCGGCGGCAACGCCGATACCAGCGCCTGCGGCAAGGCCGTCGCCGAGATGGTGGAGTAGGGAGTCGCAACTCTGTCACCTCTCCCCGCCCGCGGGGAGAGGTCGGATCGTGCAACGATCCGGGTGAGGGGCGAGCAATGTTCTCACAACTGATTCAGCTTAGCAGCTGACAGCCCCTCACCCCAACCCTCTCAGCGCTGCTCGCGGCGCGGCCCCGCAAGAGCGGGGCGAGGGAGTCAGCCCGCCGCAATTCTCCTGCAATGTTCCCACGCCGCATGGATCAAGTTCTCGTTCGCCTCCGGCGTGCGGAATGCCGAATGCGCCGAGAGCGTGACGTTAGGCAACGCGGTCAGTTCGTGATCCGCGGGCAGCGGCTCGACGTTGAAGACGTCGAGCCCGGCATGGCGGATGTGGCCGGATTTCAAAGCCGATATCATCGCGGCCTCATCGACAAGTGCTGCGCGCGCCGTATTGATGAAGATGACGCCGTGCTTCATGGCCGCGATGTGCTGCGCGGTGAGGAATCCCCGCGTCTCGTCGTTCAGCAACAGATGCAGCGAGACGACGTGACTGTCCGCCAGCAGTTTATCCAGTGAAACAAATTCGACACCTGCGTCGCTCTTCGGCGTTCTGTTCCATGCGATCACGCGCATTCCGCTGCCGCGTGCAATGCGCGCGACTTCCGCGGCGATGCCGCCGTAGCCGATCAGACCCAGCGTCTTGCCGGTCAGTTGCATGCCGTCTTCACGCAGCCAGTTTCCGCCTCGCATGCCGCGGTCCATCGCGGCGATGCCGCGCGCCGCTGACCACATCAATGCGATGGCACATTCGGCGACGGCCGTATCGCCATAACCCTTGATGGTGTGGACGGTGATGCCGAGTTCAGCCAGTTCTTCGGGATTCATGTAGCTGCGCGCGCCGGTGCCGAGGAACACGACGTGTTTGAGCTCCGTGCATGCGCGAGCGATCTCGGTCGGCAGCGCGGTGTGATCGACGATCGCGATCTCCGCGCCATCGAGTGTCGCGGGAATTTCGCCCGGCGTGATATCCGCGTTGCGGTTGACGCGCACCGGCGGATCTCCGTCGCGAGTCTGCCGTTCGAAGATATCTCCCAGCGAGCCGTTGGCATCGATGAATACGCCGTGCAAGGATGACTCCAGTTTCCAATGGTTGGGCAAGCGCCAACTATCCGGCAGCGACTCCTGCGAGTGATAAAACGGTATGCAGCAGGACGTTGGCGCCGGCGCCGCAATCGCTCTGCGTCGCGTCTTCCAGTTCGTTGTGGCTGATGCCATCTTTGCAGGGCACGAAGATCATCGCCGCCGGAACCACGGTCGCCAGGTTGCAGGCATCGTGTCCCGCGCCGGATGTGATGCGGCGATTTGAATAGCCGAACGATTTGGCCGCGCTCTCGACCGCATTGACCAGCTTGTCGTTGAAGACGGTCGGCGGCTTGCGCCAGATCGCATCGATCGCGATTTCCACACGGCGGCGCGCGGCGATCTCCGCGCAGGCCGCGCGCAAATCCCGGTCGATGGCGTCGAGCGTTTCCGCGTCGGGGCTGCGCACATCCATGGTGAAGGTGATCTCGCCGGGGATCACGTTGCGCGAAGGGTTTGCGATCACCGCTTCGCCGAGCGTGCCGACCGCGTTGGGGCCATGCGCCCCGGCAATCCGCTCGACGCTGAGCGCGACTTCCGCGAGCGCGCCCATGGCATCGCGCCGCAGCGGCATCGGCGTCGTGCCCGCGTGACTCTCAAAGCCGACGATCTTGCCATCGTACCAGGTGATGCCCTGGCCGCGATCGACCACACCGATGACTTTGTTTTCGGCCTCCAGCAGCGGTCCCTGTTCGATGTGCAGTTCGACGAATGCGCCGAATTTTTGCGCGCCGACCGCCTCGCTGCCGCGATAGCCGATACTGTCGAGCGCCTCGCCGACGCTGACACCGGCGAGATCGGTGCGCGCCAGAATGTTCTCGGTGGTGTATTCGCCGGCATAAGCCGCCGACGCCATGGTGGCCGGCGCGAAGCGCGAGCCTTCTTCATTGGTCCAGTTCACGATGCAGATCGGCGCGTCGGTTTCGATGTCGGCGTCGTTCAGCGTGCGGACGACTTCCAGCGCGGCCAGCGTGCCGAGCACGCCGTCGAATTTGCCACCGGTCGGCTGGGTGTCGAGATGGGAGCCAAGGCCAACCGGCGGTTTGGTCATATCGCGGCCCTTGCGCAGCCCGAACATGGTGCCGAGCGCGTCGACGCGCACCTCGAGACCTGCGTCCTCGCACGCCGCGCGGAACCAGTTGCGGACCTGCTTGTCTTCCGGACCCAATGTCAGCCGCCGCACGCCGCCCTTCGGCGTCGCGCCGAATTTTGCGGTTTCATGGATCGTTTCCCAGAGACGGCCGCTGTCGATCTGAAGGTTTGACGCGGTTTTGGCCATGCAGCTTCCCCGTTTGATCTTGTCGTTATGTCGCGCACGAGACGATTTTCATGGCGCGCAAATGCCGGTGCGTCAACCGGCGCGTTTTTTTGCCGGAAGCTTTGCAGCCGGTTTCGCCCTGACCGGCAAGGAAGGAGGCGCGACGGCGGGTGGCGGAGCCTGCGTCAATTGCCCGCTCTGCGCCAGCTTGACCGCGAGATCGGCGACCAGTTCGACGGCGACGGTGTCGGGCGAGGCGAGCCAGCTTGCGGAAAACATCAGCGGCGGCAGTTCGACATCGGTCGAGAGCATCTGCAGGCGGCCGTCGGCCATCTCGCCCTCGACGATCGCGCTGGGGATGACGGCAATGCCGAGGCCTTCGGTCGCCATGTGAATGACGGTGGCGAGCGAGGCGCTGGCATGAAGCCGGATCGGTGGCAGGTCCGGCCGGTTGAACAGCGAGCGCACGAGCTCGTAGGGCTGGGTCTTGCGCGGGAAGGTGATGATCGGAAATCGCGCGAGATCCCTGATCGTCAGCTTGTCCTTGCCGAGCCCGAGCGCAGGGCTCGCGACGAAGCCGATTGGATAATCGCAGAGCACGCGGTTGCGTACCGTGGAAATCGACAGCGGCCCCATCAGGAATGCGAGTTCGATCTCCTGCGCGAGCAGGCGCGCCCGCAAATTCGAGGTGATGTCGACCTCGATCTCCAGCGACAGGTTGGGGTAAGTCTGGTTGACGCTCTTGATGAGCTTCGGCAGCCACGTGTGCACGATGGTTTCGGCGACGC
>JAFEFK010000529.1 GCA_018240625.1 Pseudomonadota bacterium | reverse complement strand
CAATCCGGCGAGACGGGATGCATCGGGTATTTCCCCGAGGTGAGCATCGACAATCCAGTGGCCGCCATCGGTGACGAAAGCATGGCCATCGGCGCTCTTCCTGACGACCATTTGCCCCGAAACGCCACTTTTCGCAAACGCCTCGCCAATAGCACGTCGCGTCGCCGCAAGGCCAAACGGGATGACTTCTATCGGCAAGGGAAATCGGCCAAGTCTGGCAACCCATTTGGTCTCGTCGGCAATCACGATCATGCGATCCGATGCTGCCGCAACGATCTTCTCGCGCAACAAAGCGCCGCCACCGCCTTTAATAACGTTCAGGTTCGCGTCGATTTCATCCGCGCCATCAACCGTCAGATCGAGCCGATCGATATCGTCCAGCGTCGTTAAAGGAATGCCGCAGCGCTGCGCGTTGGCTCGCGTCGCCTCGGAGGTCGGCACGCCAATGACCTTCAAACCATCCCGGACGCGTTCGCCCAAAAGCTCCACGAAATGCTTGGCGGTAGATCCCGTTCCGAGACCGAGCTTCATTCCCGCCCGGACCTGTTCGAGGGCACGCGCCGCAGCCTGCCGCTTTAATACATCCAACGTCATCAATAGCCTCGGTCTCGCGCAGAGTTGTCTATGTGGCGAGGCATCTCTAGCGTCGTTTAGCCGTCAGGAACAGGGCAATCCGGCGGTTTCCGGCCACCGGCCATGCGGCTTCCGGGCGGTTCTTTACTTCGCCCTTGCATGTCCGGCGGGAGGTCAGTACCGATCCGCCATGATGTCATCTCCCCCTCCAATGGTCGTGTTCGATCTCGACGGTACGCTTGTCGATACAGCACCTGACCTCGTCGCAGCCCTCAACTTCGTTCTAAGCCGCGAAGGCTTGCCTACGTTGCCATTTCAATCGGCCCGCGCGATGATCGGCGCCGGGGCGCGCCGCATGATCGAACGCGGCCTTGAAAGCGAAGATCGTCCGGTCACGCCGGACGACATCACGCGAATGACCGGCGACTTCATCGACTACTATGCGGCACATATCGCTGACGCGTCGCGTCCATTCCAGGGGCTTTCCGAAGCACTCGATGATCTGTCGGCAAGCGGATATCGTTTCGCCGTCTGCACCAACAAGCTGGAATGGCTTTCCAAGCTGCTGCTTGACCGGTTGGGGTTGAGCGCCCGATTTTCTGCCATTTGCGGGGCAGACACCTTCGGTGTGTCCAAACCTGACCCGGCGATCTTGCAGCAAACGGTCGCGCGCGCGGGCGGAAGTCTTCAAAGCACGATTATGGTGGGTGATGCTGGTCCCGACGTCGGCGTGGCGCGCCGGGCCGGGGTTCCGGTTATCGGTGTCGAGTTTGGATATACCGAGATCCCGATCGCAGACCTCAAACCCGATCGCCTGATTGGTCACATGCGGGAGCTGCCAGAGATGGTTGTTGCGCTATCATCGGCGCGGAAATAACATTAACATATTGATTTTACGACTATTTCCAAGCTCTATCTGCGCCACTGTTAACTATCAATTAACGATTGAGACCGTCGCCATTGCGCGGGTCGCACCACACTTCTATGGTCCACACGGGGGCTGCGGCGGTTCGCCGCAATTCAAGTGACGGATGGGACATGCGTATTCTCGTAGTTGTT
>JAFEFK010000528.1 GCA_018240625.1 Pseudomonadota bacterium | reverse complement strand
TCTTGACCAAAACGTCGTCTCCGTGACTCACAGGTCGACCGATCGCCGGCTGCTTTCGGCGAAAATCAGCCGATATTCCCAGCGGTTAGGCCCGTCAGTGACGGCGCCTGGATTTCCACTGTCCAAATCGGGTATGTAGTCGCTGCCGGCTCATTCACCGTCGCGCCACATTTGTAACTCATTAACCATCGCGGGCGCTTTTCCGAATTTGGTGGCATTTGATGCAGGCGTGCAACGCCTCATCAAGGTTGACGGAACGTTCGCTTAACCATCGGCCTGTAGACCGGATGACAGTGGAAAACGTGAGCGCGGAGGCTCCGGAATGTTACATCAGATGCGATTCCTCCAGGGATTGAAGTTGGCTGCCGTTCTCGCGGTGGCGCTGTCGATGGGAGCTTGCGCCAACAAGAATCCGCTTGGCGGCGACGCGATGGCCAATGCGGCGACCCCCGGCAGCCAGCAGGATTTCGTGGTCAACGTTGGCGACCGCGTGTTCTTTGAGAGCGACCAGACCGATCTGTCGCCTCAAGCAACCACGACGCTCGACAAGCAGGCACGCTGGCTGCAGAACTATAATCGCTATTCCTTCACCATCGAAGGTCACGCCGATGAGCGCGGCACCCGCGAATATAATATCGCGTTAGGCGCCCGCCGTGCCCAGGCGGTTCGTTCCTACCTAATTTCTCGCGGAATCGATGCGAATCGGATGCGGACCATTTCGTACGGCAAGGAACGGCCGGTCGCGGTCTGTAACGATATCTCGTGCTGGTCGCAGAACCGCCGCGCCGTCACGGTGCTGAACGCCAGCTCCTGAGCGGTCCCCGCGTATTTGATTTCAACCGGCGCCTTTGGGCGCCGGTTTTGTTTTGATCTGAATTTCGCTAAGAATATCGTCGTGATGTGATTTTCATTGTCGGACTAAGTCACATTTTCGGCGTACTCCGGTCCTCAATGGGGTGCGCTTTCGATGTGACGTCAATTTCAATCGTCAGGCCAAAATGTCATCCAAAGTCCCGATGCTTGCGCGCGTAGCTGCTATTGCCGCGACGCTTGTTCTGTCGTCACATGCTTTCGCTCAGTCCGACAATGACGTTGATCCGGAAGTTCGCGTCCAGCAGCTCGAAGAGCGGCTGCGAACGCTGACCGGACAGAACGAAGAATTGCAGCATCGCAACCAGGTGCTCGAAGATCAGCTGCGGCAATTGCAGGCTGGCGGCGCGGCTCCTGCCGCGGGCGGGCGTCCTAACGTCGCGGCTGTTTCGCCTGCGCAACCCAGCCCCGGCTATCGTCAGCCGCCGCCCTACGATCAGCGCGCAGGGCAGGCCCCGATCGTGCAGGAACAGCCTGTGGCCGCGCCAACGCGTGGCCGCCGCGGCGACGCCTTTGATCCCGGTCAGAACCCCAACGCGCCAGGCGCTCCCCGCGCGCTGGGTGGCGGACAGCTCCCGATTCCGGCGGAAGGCGTGGGCGCCCCCGGCGGCCGCGAGGCTGGCGCGCCGCTCGATCTCGCCAACACCAATCCCCGCCGTCCAGGAGCCTACGCACCGCCGCCCAATGGGGGCGGCGGATTGACAACGCTGCCGCCGTCCGCGACACCGCGCGACGAGTTCGATCTCGGCATCGGCTATATGCAGCGCAAGGACTATGCGCTCGCCGAAGAAACCATGCGAAATTTCGCGCAGAAATATCCATCCGACGCGCTGACGGGCGATGCGCAGTACTGGCTGGGTGAAAGTCTGTTCCAGCGTCAGAAATATCGCGAAGCGGCGGAAGCCTTCCTCGGCGTTACCACGAAATACGACACTTCGGCGAAAGCGCCCGATGCCTTGCTGCGGCTCGGGCAATCGCTCGGCGCGCTGAAGGAAAAGGAAGCGGCTTGCGCCGCCCTGGGAGAAGTGACACGTAAATATCCCCGCGCCTCGGCAGGGGTGAAGCAGGCCGTCGACCGCGAGCAAAAGCGAGTGAAGTGCTGAGGCTTTGACGCCGAGGGCCCTTACATCGGCGACCGAGCGGTGTAGGCTCTGCCGATGGGTTTGGGCACCGCGGAATGATCGAGGACGACGCATCGCCGGTCTCGGCAAAGGAAGCGACGCGGCTGTTTGCGGAGTGGAAGACTGCGCCCGCCCTGGTGCTCGCCGTCTCGGGCGGCCCGGATTCCGTTGCCTTGATGTGGCTCGCGGCGCGCTGGCGGCGGGCGCTGCGGCGCGGTCCGGAGTTAATGGCCATCACGGTCGATCATGGCTTGCGGCGCGAGGCCGCGCGCGAAGCAGGGGACGTCAAGCGCCTCGCAAACGCGCTTGGGATGACGCATCGCACCGTGCGCTGGATCGGTGTGAAGCCGAAATCCGGGCTGCCCGCAGCGGCCCGCGCGGCTCGCTACCGCTTGCTGGCGAAAGCCGCCCGTGCCCGTGGCGCATCGCATATTCTCACCGCCCACACCCGCGACGATCAGGCTGAGACCTTCCTGATGCGGATGGCGCGCGGCAGTGGCATCGCCGGCCTCGCGGCAATGGCGCGGGAATCGGCGCGCGAGGGAGCGATCCTCGCGCGGCCTTTCCTGGACATCCCGAAATCGCGGCTGATCGCGACGCTCGAGAAAGCCAAGATCGCCTACGCAGACGATCCGACCAACCGCGACGTCAGTTTGACGCGTCCCCGCCTGCGCGCCCTGATGCCGGCGCTGGCGGATGAAGGGTGCGATGCTCGCAATCTGGCGCGTCTGGCGTCGCGGCTGGCACGAGCGAATACGGCCCTGGAACTTCTGGCCGATGGCGCCGAGCGCTATCTGGCGTTGCGAGATAGCGAACCCGAGCGTTCCGGTTTTAACGCCAAAGCATTTGCGGCCTTGTCCGAAGAGATCAGGGTTCGATTATTGCTCCGGGCGATCAATCGCGTCGGCCACGAGGGTCCGGCCGAACTCGGCAAAGTCGAAGCGCTGCTTGCGGCACTTGACCGCGCGGCTGAGGGAAACGGCGCTCCCGAAGGCCGAATCCTGCTGAAACAAACCTTGGCCGGGGCGCTGGTGATGCTTCGTTCCGACCGGATCGGCATCGAGCCGGCACCGCCGCGTCGGCAGCGAAAGGGTTGATGCCTGCTCGGCCGGTGCGGCGGCCTTAACCACCGGGCAAAGACCCCGGTTTCATCGCCATTATTTGAGCTGGAATAGGGCTATGATGCGCTAAATAGTCCTGCGTGGTTCCCTTGGCAGCGACGGCTGCCGCACCTAGATTACATACCTGTCGGCACCGAAATTCCATTGAGTCGGTGCAAGCACATACGGCTGCGATCCGCGCGGCCTCGAAGGAAGATCGATGAACGCCAATCTGCGCAACTTCGCCCTCTGGGTCATCATTGTCCTGCTGCTGTTGGCATTGTTCACGCTGTTCCAGAATCCAGGTCAGCGCGCGTCCTCGCAGGATATTTCGTTCTCGCAGTTGCTGACGGAAGTCGATCAGAACCATGTCCGCGATGTCGTGATACAGGGGCCGGAAATCCACGGCACCTTCACCAACGGCTCCAGTTTCCAGACCTATGCACCGAGCGATCCGGGATTGGTGAAAAAGCTCTATGACGCGAAGGTCCAGATTACGGCGAAGCCGCCCGGTGATAACGTGCCGTGGTTCGTGTCGCTGCTGGTTTCGTGGCTGCCGTTCATTGCGCTGATCGGCGTGTGGATATTCCTGTCGCGCCAGATGCAGGGCGGCGCCGGCAAGGCGATGGGCTTTGGCAAGTCACGCGCCAAGATGCTCACGGAAGCGCACGGCCGCGTCACCTTCGAGGATGTCGCGGGTGTCGATGAGGCCAAGCAGGATCTCCAGGAGATCGTTGAATTCCTGCGCGATCCCGGCAAATTCCAGCGGCTTGGCGGGCGGATTCCGCGCGGCGTACTGCTGGTCGGCCCTCCCGGTACGGGCAAGACGCTGATCGCGCGCGCGGTCGCGGGCGAAGCCAACGTGCCGTTTTTCACCATTTCCGGTTCTGATTTCGTCGAAATGTTCGTCGGCGTCGGCGCCAGCCGCGTCCGCGACATGTTCGAGCAGGCCAAGAAGAACGCGCCCTGCATCATCTTCATCGACGAAATCGACGCCGTCGGCCGCCATCGCGGCGCCGGCATGGGCGGCGGTAACGACGAACGCGAGCAGACGCTCAACCAGTTGCTGGTCGAGATGGACGGCTTCGAGGCGAATGAGGGCATCATCCTCATCGCCGCGACCAACCGTCCGGACGTGCTCGATCCGGCGCTGCTGCGTCCCGGCCGCTTCGACCGTCAGGTCGTCGTGCCGAACCCGGACGTCGTCGGCCGCGAAGCCATCCTCAAGGTGCACGTCAAGAAGGTGCCGCTGGCTCCGGACGTCAACCTCAAGACCATCGCGCGCGGTACGCCGGGCTTCTCCGGCGCCGATCTGATGAATCTCGTCAACGAAGCG
>JAFEFK010000527.1 GCA_018240625.1 Pseudomonadota bacterium | reverse complement strand
GCGGGCTTATGACTGACCAATCCCGTATGAAAACCGCGCCGGACGCGCAGCGCGCGCTTGTGCAGGCGTCGGGGCAGGCCAACAATCCAATCCGAACCGCGGCAATGCTCGTCTCGGCGACCATCATTCTGGCCGCGCTTTATTATGGCCGCGGCGTATTGGTGCCGCTGGCATTGGCGTTGCTCTTGAGCTTTGCGCTAAATCCGGCGGTCTCCTGGCTGCGCCGAAGCGGTATGCCGCGGATTGTCGCGGTCTCGGCCGTGATGTTGATTGTGCTCTGTGTCATAGCCGGGTTCGGTTTGATTTTGGGCACGCAAGTGCGGACCTTGAGCAATGAACTTCCCACCTATCAATCGACCATACAGGGCAAGCTCACAACGCTCCGCGACACGCTGAAGTCACCGGGCATTTTTGACGGCGTACTCAAGACCCTGGGAACGATCCAGAATGAGGTAGAGGCGCCCCAGTCTACCGTGAGCGTGCAGCGTGTCGAGGTGCTGCCGGTGCCCGAAAGCGCGTTGAAGCAAGCCGCGACGTGGCTTGCTCGTTCTGCGGAGCCGCTGGCGACCGCAGGTATCGTCTTTGTCTTCGTCTTTCTCGCCCTTCTCGACAGCCGCGATATCCGGGATCGCTTTCTGCGAATGCTCGGGGGCAATCTCTATCGCTCGACTGATGCGATGGACGAAGCCGGCGCGCGCATCAGTAAATATCTTCTGATGCAGCTTCTCGTTAACGTCACCTATGGAGCGCCGCTCGCACTCGGTTTGTGGTTTATCGGCGTGCCCGGCGCGCTGCTGTGGGGCAGCGTCGCCGCGGCCATGCGGTTTATTCCGTATGTGGGTCCTGCGATCTCTTCCATATTTCCGCTCGCCCTGGCGTTCGCGGTCGATCCGGGCTGGTCGATGGTTCTGTGGACGTTGTCGCTGATCGTGTTTCTCGAGCTTGTCAGCAACAACGTCGTTGAGCCGTTGCTTTACGGAGCCAGTACGGGCCTCTCGGCGATCGCGCTGATTGCCGCGGCGACGTTCTGGACGGCGCTTTGGGGGCCCATCGGACTGATCCTTTCGACGCCGCTCACGGTTTGCCTGCTGGTCATCGGGCGTCATCTGCCGCAGTTGCAGTTTCTCGACATCCTGCTTGGCTCGGAGCCTGCGCTGGATGTGCCCACGCGCATTTACCAGCGATTGATCGCCGGCGATGTCGACGAGGTGATCGAGATCGCGGAAGCCGAAATCGAACAGAGCACAGAACTTACATTCTATGATGACGTCGGCCTCAACGTGCTTCGCCTCGCGAGCGAGGATCACGCCGACGTTGCCTCGGCGGAACACCGTCTTCGAATCGTCAGCGGTATGGATGATTTGCTGGACGAATTGGCCGAGCAGAATCCGCCGGCTATGCAATCATCTGCAGCGCGCGATACGGTTATCTGCATCGGCGGAAAATGGGAGGTAGACACCATCGCGGCGAGGATGCTTGGCAACGCGTTGCGACATGAAGGCGTTGCAGCCGCCAGCCGTCCGGCGGCTTCGATCAACGCCGAGTATGTCGCGAACCTCGACCTGGAGGGCGTGGAGATGGTCTGCTTGAGCTATTTCAGTCCGGAGCCCGTCATACCCGCGCGTCATTTCTGCCGACGGCTACGGCGCAAGTGGCCCAATTTGAAGATCATGTTGGCGCTGTGGAACGCGCGCGACGACCTGCTCGCGGATGAAGCGATAAAGCGGCTCGGCGCGGATGAGGTGGCGACGTCGATCACCGAGGCTGTTCAGCGCATCCAGCAGATGCTGCTCCCCGATGGAGAGCCGGAATACAAGCTGGCCCCGATCCCGGAGGACGACGCCAGACGCGTAGAGGCGTTGCATGCGACAGGCGTGCTTAGCGGGCATGCCAAGGAGGAATTGGACGCGATGGCGAAGCGCGCGGCCGATGTCTTCAACACAGGTTTCGCCATGATCTCGCTCATCGACACCGACCGCGAGATTGTCGCAGGAAAAAGCGGTACCTTGCCGAAATCGCTCGTCGAGGACAGCGGACCCTATCAATCCATGTCGCGGGAGCAATCCATTTGCGGACATGTGGTTGCGACCGGCGAAACGCTGGTGGTCCCGGACGCGGAGCGCGATCCGCGATTTGCCGACAACCCCGCAATCGATCTACGCGACGTGCGCTTCTACGCCGGCGCTCCGCTCCGCACGCAGGACGGGTTCATACTCGGCACGCTCTGCATTGTGGATCCGAACCCGCGCGCGATCGACGAAAGCGAGATCGAGCTTCTGGAAACAATGGCCGCCGACGTCACAGCGCTTATTACCTCACGGCCGGCCCAGATCGATCATGATGAGATCGAAGGGGCGTCGCCGAATTCCGCTACGCTGGGACAGCGGGTGCCGAATTAGATCGCAACGAGAAGTTTGGGGGTTGCCAACCGGAGCACTTGAAGCCTAGCGCCCTTCCACCGGAAGGTTGTTTTGAGGCGTCTCAAATAATATCGCCGCGCGCTGCCGCTCACACCGAAAAAACCCCTTATCACCGATCCACCCGTCCGATAACGGCCATCAGTTCCGCGATCTTGCGGCGCTGATCCGCCTTGTCGCCGCTGACGATCGCGTGCTCGACGCAATGCGACACGTGATCTTTCAGTACCTCCTCCTCGACGCGGCGGAGCGCGGCGCGCACGGCGGAAATCTGCGTCACGATGTCGATGCAATAGCGGTCTTCGTCCACCATCCGCGACAGGCCGCGCACCTGGCCTTCGATCCGGTTGAGACGTTTCTGGCAGGATGTCTTGATGTTGTCGCGCATGCGATCTATATACCCCCTAAGGGTATATGTTGCAAGATCGGTGACGGAGAGCAGGATGGCTGTGGAAAAACGAAAAGACGCCAACGGCGGTTGCGGCTGCGCGGCGATGGCGCAACCGGCTTCACCCACCGTAAAGAGCGCAGATGGCTGCTGCGGCGGTGGAACTGCGAAGGCTGACGGTCACAGCGCTCACGCGCATCATAACCATGACCACAACCACGATGACCATCCTCATGCAGCGGCAACCGATCATGGAAAGGCCATCGACCCGGTCTGCGGCATGACCGTCGATCCGCATGCAGGCAAACCTCGCTTCGAGCATCGCGGCACGACGTATCATTTCTGCTCCAATGGCTGCCGGACCAAATTCGCAGCCGCGCCGGAACAGTATCTCGACAAGTCCAAAACTCCGCCGCCTGCGGAGGTGCCCGAAGGCACGATCTACACCTGCCCGATGCATCCCGAGGTCCGCCAAGTCGGTCCCGGAGCGTGTCCGATTTGCGGTATGGGGCTCGAGCCGGAGCTGGTGACGCTCGACGACAAACCCAATCCGGAACTGGCGGACATGTCGCGTCGCTTCTGGATCGGATTGATCCTCGCATTGCCTGTGATCGTTCTGGAGATGGGCGGACACATCGCCGGAGCGCATGGTTGGGTCGAGCCAACGCTGTCGAACTGGGTCCAGCTTGTCTTTGCGACCCCGGTTGTGATCTGGGCCGGCTGGCCGTTCTTCGTGCGCGGCTGGCAGTCGCTGATGACGCGCCATCTCAACATGTTCACGCTGGTCGCGATGGGCACCGGCGTGGCCTACATCTACAGCCTTGCCGCGACCCTCGCGCCTGCAATGTTTCCGCCAGCCTTTCGCGGGCACGATGGCGCGGTCGCGGTCTATTTTGAAGCCGCGGCAGTCATCACGATCCTGGTGCTGCTGGGGCAGGTGCTGGAATTGCGCGCGCGTGAAGCGACGTCAGGTGCGATCAAGGCTCTGCTCGATCTCGCTCCGAAGACCGCGCGCCGTGTCGATGACCGGGGCGCGGATCATGAAGTGGCGCTGGACGAGGTCGCCGCCGGCGACCGGCTCCGCGTCCGTCCCGGTGAGAAGGTGCCGGTAGATGGTGTCATCGCCGAGGGCCGATCGTCGCTGGATGAGTCGATGGTGACGGGCGAATCCATGCCGGTCACCAAGGAGGCGGGCGCCCGGGTGATCGCCGGTACCATCAACCAGTCCGGCAGCTTTGTGATGCGGGCTGAAAAAGTCGGGCGCGATACGCTGTTGTCCCAGATCGTGCAGATGGTCGCGCAGGCGCAGCGGTCCCGCGCGCCGATTCAGCGGCTGGCCGATCAGGTCGCCGGCTGGTTCGTGCCGGCGGTCATCGCGGCGGCCATCGTGGCGTTCGCCGTCTGGGCGTTCGCCGGACCCGAGCCGCGCCTGACGTTCGGCCTGGTCGCGGCGGTGAGCGTGTTGATTATCGCCTGTCCTTGCGCGCTCGGTCTTGCGACGCCGATGTCGATCATGGTGGGCATCGGACGCGGCGCGCAGGTCGGCGTCCTGATCAAGAATGCGGAAGCGCTCGAGCGCATGGAGAAGATCGACACGCTGGTGGTCGACAAGACAGGCACATTGACCGAAGGCAAGCCCAGGGTTGTCGCCCTCGAGACTGCGGAGGGTTTTCAGGAAGACGATCTGCTGCGCCTCGCGGCGAGCGTCGAACGATCCAGCGAGCATCCGCTGGCAGACGCCATCGTGTCCGCGGCGAAGCAACGCAATCTGGTGCTGAGCGATGTCGGGGCGTTCGATGCGCCGGCCGGCAAGGGCGTGACGGGTAAGATCGAGGGCAGGGCGGTGTTGCTGGGAACGGCGTCATTCCTTGAATCGCACGGCGTCGCCGCGCGGGGCATGGCGCATCGGGCCGAACGGTTGCGCGCAGGCGGTGCCACCGTCATCAACGTCGCAATCGGCGGAAAGCTGGCGGGCCTGATCGCGATTGCCGATCCCGTCAAGTCCTCGACTCCCGCCGCGCTGAAAGCGTTGGCCGCAGAAGGCGTCAGGGTCATCATGCTGACCGGCGATAACCGCACGACTGCCAATGCCGTCGCCAGGCAGCTCGGTATCGCCGATGTCGAGGCGGAGGTTCTTCCCGAGCAGAAGAGCGCAGTCGTGGCTCGGCTTCAAAAGGAAGGGCGTATCGTGGCCATGGCCGGAGACGGCGTCAACGACGCGCCGGCGCTCGCCACCGCCGATGTCGGCATCGCCATGGGCACAGGCACCGACGTTGCCATGGAAAGCGCCGGCGTAACACTGCTCAAAGGCGATCTCGGCGGCATCGTTCGTGCCCGCCGTCTCTCCGAGGCGACGATGAACAACATCCGGCAAAACCTGTTTTTTGCTTTCATCTACAACGCCGCCGGTATCCCGATCGCAGCCGGAGTTCTCTATCCCGCCTTCGGTCTGTTGCTGTCCCCGATCGTGGCGGCAGCCGCCATGGCGCTGTCGTCGGTGAGTGTCGTCGGCAATGCGCTCCGGCTGCGCGCGGCAAGGCTCTGAAGGCATAGGGAGCCTTGCGGATAAGCCGGCGTTGGCCATAGCCTTGCCCGAACCTTGTTCTGCCGTGACCTGTCGTTGCTTGAGCCCTTCCCGTCCGGATTTATGCAGCCATGACCACGATCGCCGGTAGCGACACATTTTACGGCCGCATCCCGGTCTTTCACGGTTTCGGCAGGCTGATGGACCCTGATCTGTATTCGCCGCTGCCCCGCGACTGGAGCATCGGCGTTGCCGATATCGTGGAATCCACCAAGGCCATCGCGGACAGGCGCTACAAGGCTGTCAACATGGCCGGCGCGGCGATCATCGCCGCGGTAACCAATGCGCTGGAGGGTCGCGAATTTCCCTTCGTGTTCGGCGGCGACGGCGCGAGTTTTGCGGTGGCACCTGACGATCTCGGCCGCGCCCGCGAGGCCCTCGCGGCAACTGCCATTTGGGTGAAGGAAGATCTCGATCTCGTGATGCGAGTGGCACTGGTGCCGGTCGCCGACATTCGTGCGAAAAATCTGGACGTGCGCGTCGCCCGCTTCGCCCCATCGCCGAATGTGTCCTACGCGATGTTTACGGGTGGAGGGCTGGGCTGGGCCGAAACCGCGATGAAGCGCGGCGAATTTACCGTTCAGGCTGCGCCGCCGGGCACGCAGCCCGACCTCAGCGGATTGTCGTGCCGGTTCGAGGAAATGCCCTCGATGCGCGGCTTGATTTTGTCGGTACTGGTGGTGCCCGCGCGGGACGCGAGCCCGTCTGCTTTTCGCGCGATCATCGAAGATCTCATTGCGATGGTGGAGCGCACGCCGGACGCCGGACGTCCGGTGCCATCAGGTGGCCCCGAGATCAAATGGCCACCGGCGGGGATGGATTACGAAGCGCGCGCCGCGCGCGGCGGGTCGCTGTTGCGGCGTCGCATTCGGGTGCTGGCGAACACGATGGCCGCCTATGCCGTGATGCGCTTCGGCATCAAGCTCGGCAACTTCGTTCCCAAAGTCTATGTGCAGGAAGTCGTCGAGAACTCCGACTTCCGCAAATACGACGACGGCCTGCGGATGATTCTCGATTGCAGTGAGGAACTCGCACACGCGCTCGAGCAGCGTCTCGCGGCAGCAGCCTCGGCGGGCGTGGTCCGGTATGGGTTGCATCGGCAGGACGCCGCGATGATGACATGCTTCACGCCCTCGCTCGATCGCAGGGATCATGTCCACTTTATCGACGGCGCACGTGGCGGATATGCATCGGCTGCGACAGCGCTGAAGGCGATGCCGGGATAGGGATCAATACTCTTGAAATGCAAAATGCGCTCGCCTGCACCTCTCCCCACCGGGGAGAGGTCGGCACCATAAGCGCGGTAACGCGCATGGTGCCGGGTGAGGGGGATCGAATAGCATTGAGTTTGTAGCCCCTCACCCCAACCCTCTCCCCATGGGAGAGGGAGCGCTCAT
>JAFEFK010000526.1 GCA_018240625.1 Pseudomonadota bacterium | reverse complement strand
GCGATCGCCGCGGTCTTCATCCTGCGCGACATCAACCAGCGGGGAAATGAAGCATCATGACCATGGCAACAACGATCGACAAAGCAGGCCCGCGCCGCAAATTGCGGAGCATGAGTCGGGATCGCGCCTGGGCGTTGCGCTGGTCTTATGTCTTTCTCACGATATTTGCGATCTTCTTCCTGTTTCCGCCGGTCTACACGCTGATCACCTCGCTCAAGACCAGCGGGGAAATATCGGCAGCGACCAATCCATGGTGGGTCTACCACCCCACGCTGTCGAACTACCGGGAGTTGTTGGGATCGAGCCAGTTCCTGCGGTTCTTTCTTAATTCCGCGATGGTTTCCGCCTGTGTCGTCGTCATCACGATGCTGATCTCAATTCCGGCCGCGTTCGCACTGGCGCGGATGAAATTCTGGGGCTCGGCGACGTTAGCGACCGGCGTGTTCCTGACTTACCTCATTCCGGATTCGCTGCTGTTCATCCCGCTGTTCAAGATGTTCGCGGTATTTCATGATTTCACCGGCATTCAACTTCTCAATCACTGGTACGTTCTGGTCGTCGTCTATCCGACGCTGACAGTCCCGTTCGCGACCTGGATTATGATCGGCTATTTCGCATCGATTCCAAAGGAGTTGGATGAGGCGGCGATCATCGACGGCGCCACCTGGATGCAGACCTTGCTGCGCATCTTCGTGCCGGTCGCTTTCCCCGGCATCATTGCCGCGACGATCTTTGCCTTCACAGTGAGTTGGTCGCAGTTTCTGTATCCGCTCGCCTTTACGACAACGACCAGCGAACTCGTATTGCCGGTCGGCATCATCACGACCTTGATCAAGGGCGACGTTTTCAACTGGGGGCAGATCATGACCGGCGCGCTGCTGAGTGCCGCGCCGCCGCTGATCATTTACGCCTTCCTGATGGACTACTACATTTCCGGGCTAACCGCGGGCGCGACAAAAGGGTGAACCGATAATGGCTGACGTAGAGTTGCGCAAAGTTGTAAAAATGTACGACAACGTCGAGGCGGTGCGCGGCATCGATCTCGACATTGCGGACCACGAATTCGTGGTTCTGGTCGGCCCATCCGGTTGCGGCAAGTCCACCACCTTGCGCATGATCGCAGGCCTCGAGGAGATCACCGGCGGCGAGATCACGATCGACGGCGATGTCGTCAACGACGTGCCCCCGAAAGATCGTGATATCGCGATGGTGTTTCAGAATTACGCGCTGTACCCCCACATGACGGTCGCGGAAAACATGTCGTTCGGCTTGCGGCTGAAACGCTTCCCGAAAGCGGAGATCAAGGAGCGGGTCGACGAAGCCGCGCGTATTCTCGATATCGCCGAGCTTCTTGAGCGCAAACCGAAGGCGTTGTCAGGCGGCCAGCGCCAGCGCGTCGCCATGGGACGCGCGATCGTGCGGCACCCCAAGGTCTTCCTGTTCGACGAGCCGTTATCCAACCTCGACGCCAAGCTGCGCGTGCAGATGCGGATCGAAATCAAGAAGGTTCATCAGAAGGTCCGTACCACCACG
>JAFEFK010000525.1 GCA_018240625.1 Pseudomonadota bacterium | reverse complement strand
GGCCATGGTCGTGGTGATCATGATCGTGATGGTGATGATCGTGATCGTCGCCCTCCTCGAGGAAATCCGGCTCGATCTCCAGGATGCGGTCGAGATCGAACGCACCGCGCTCCAGCACGTCCGACAATTTTACCTGACAGCGCTCGGTGCGATGCAGCTTGGCATAAGGATTGATGCCGCGGATCCGCGCCTCGACCTCTGCGAGTTCAGCCTTTGAAACGAGGTCCGTCTTGTTCAGCACGATAACGTCGGCGAAGGCGATCTGGTTCTTGGCTTCCGGCGCATCCTTGAGGCGATCGCTCAGCCACTTGGCGTCGGCCACCGTCACCACGGCGTCGAGCCGCGCATTGGCCTGCACGTCCTCGTCGACAAAGAAGGTCTGCGCCACCGGCGCGGGATCGGCCAGCCCCGTGGTCTCGACGATGATGGCGTCGAACTTGCCTTTTCGTTTCATCAAGCCGTCGAGGATGCGCACGAGGTCGCCGCGCACGGTGCAGCAGACGCAGCCGTTGTTCATCTCGAACACTTCCTCGTCCGCGCCGATGATCAGATCGTTGTCGATGCCGATCTCGCCGAATTCGTTGACGATCACGGCGTATTTCTTGCCGTGGTTTTCGGACAGGATGCGGTTCAGCAGCGTGGTCTTGCCGGCGCCGAGATAGCCGGTCAGCACGGTCACGGGGATTTTCGTCGAGGAGGGTGTGTTTACATCAGACATCAAACTCAACTCGGGAGTTGCTCCCCTCCCCCCTTGCGGGGAGGGGTTGGGGGTGAGGGATCAATCTCTCGCTAACAATCGGTGACCCTCACCCCGGTCGCTTCGCGACCGACCCTCCCCGCAAGGGGGAGGGAAAAGAAAGGCATCATCCGACTCGTTCGTCAGCGCGCTCGTCAGGGCCTTTATATTGTGCCTGATCATGTCAATGTAAGTGGGTATCGGGCTAATTCGAAACGATTCAGGCTTCCAGATGCCGCCCCGGCGCAAACCGGTGCATAAGTCCGCCGGCCGGGCCGATGACCATCGACAGGAAGTAGATCGCGCCGGCCGTCAGCACGACGGACGGCCCTGCCGGCACGCCGGCTGTGGCCGATAAGACAAGGCCGAGATAACCCGAAATGACGGCACTGACGATCGCGACGGGAATAATCCGCGAGATGTCGCGCGACCAGAACTGTGCGATCCCCGCCGGAAGGATCATCATGCCGACCGCCAGCAAGGTGCCGAGCGCAATGTATGCGCTGACGAGGCTGACAACGACAAAGGCGAGAAAAACAAGGTGCGCGAGCGCACCGGCTTGCCCCGCGACGCGCAGAAACAGCGGATCGACGCATTCCATCACCAGCGGCCGATAGATCACGGCGAGGGCGCAGAGCGTCAGCGTCGTGTTGAAGGCGATGAAATAGAGTGCGCCTGCGTCGATCTTCTGGACATCGCCGAACAGGATTTCGACGAGTTCGTGACTCGACCCGCGCGACGTCACAAGAATAACGCCAAGCGCGAGCGACACCAGGTAGAACACCGCAAGCGAGGCATCCTCCTTCATTTCCGTCACACGCGTCATCAGTCCCGAGAGCACGGCAACGACCAGACCCGCGACCAGGCCGCCGATCGTCATCATGACGCGGTTCATGCCCGACAGCAGAAACGCGACCGCAACGCCAGGCAGAATCGCATGCGACATCGCGTCGCCCATCAGGCTCATCCGCCGCAGCATCAGGAACACGCCGATCGGCGCGCTGCCGAACGACAGCACAACGATTGCGACCAGCGCGCGGCGTGCGACTTCGTCGGTGAAAGGCGTTGTGAAAATGTCGACCATCAGGCGGCCTGCGCAGGTTTCGTGTCCGCACAGGCTGCCGCGCCATCGTCAAAAGCCTCGCACATCTGACGTGCCTTCAGCAAATTGTCGGACGTCAGCACCTCGCGCGTCGGCCCCCACGCGACTGGCGTCCGCGCCAACAGCAGTGTCTCCGGAAAATTCGCGCGCACCAGATCCATATCGTGCAGCGCCGCCAGCACCGTGCGTTTTTCGGTGTGCCAGCGCTGGACCAGCGCCAGCAGATCGGCCGATGTCCTGGCATCGATGGCGTTGAACGGCTCGTCCAGAACGATCACGTCGGCGTCCTGCAACAGCACGCGCGCGAACAGCATGCGCTGCATCTGCCCGCCCGACAGGGTACCGATGGCGCGGCTCTCGAACCCGTTGAGGCCGACGGCGGCCAGCGCCTCCAAGATCTTCTCGCGCTCGCGCCTGCCTAAGCCGCCGAACGCGCCGGTGGAGCGCCACAGGCCGGAGCCTGTAAAATCGAATACCGAAATCGGAAAACTGCGATCGATCTCCGCGCTCTGCGGCAGATACGCGACGTCGCGCGCGCTGACGTTGCCAAGGGCGATCGACCCGGCCAGCGGCTTCAAAATGCCGACGATGCCGCGAAACAACGTCGACTTGCCCGCACCGTTTGGACCGACCACCGCGAGAAGCGCGCCGGGCGCGATTTCGCCGCTGAGATGATGCACGGCCGGATGCCGATCATAGCCGAGGGTCACGTCGCGGAATTGCAGTTGGGCCGCCATGGTCATCTCATTGCCACCAGAACGGCGGCCCATAACCCCGCGGAGACTACCAGCGCGAGTCCGAGCCTGCCGATCAGCGTCATCCGCAGGATCGACCACGGCGCGGCCTGGGCCGGATGCGGCAAGAACGGTCCATGGGTGTGGGCATGGCCGTGCGCGGAGCCGTGGCCGTGATCGTGAGAATGGGGCATCCGATGCACTTTCGAGCCAAAAACGCGGCTCAGGGCTCTACCGCCGCTGATAAATCGGTCATAACCGTTATATTATAACATCACAGGTGTCCAGCGAGCGGCCGGAGCCCACGGCCCGGTGCGGTGAGCGCCAGTCCCGCTTCATGTCAGCGATCGCATCAGCGCAAGGCCGCCGAACAGACCGGCGATCGCGAGCGCGACCGATCCGATCACATAGAAGGCCGCAAGGCCGAGTTGACCCCGCTCGTAGAGTAAGGCGGCATCGAGCGAAAACGCGGAGAAGGTGGTGTAGCCGCCAAGAATGCCGGTCATCACGAACAGCCGCCACGGCTGCGCGGCCTCGCCCTTGAACGCGAGGTACCCGGCGATCAGTCCCATCACCAGCGAGCCCGTGATGTTGATGATAAACGTGCCGTAGGGAAAGCTCGTGCCGAGGCAGCGCGCGCAAGACACGTTGATGACATGGCGGAGCGTCGCCCCTAGCCCGCCGCCGACAAAAACCAGAACGTAGTTCATTGCCTCTCCTGGCCAGCCGCGCATCGGGCTCATTTTTGGTTTTGCCGCAAGCCGGAAGCGGGTGCAAGCAATGAACTCGCCGATGAAAAAAGGCGGCAACCGGAGTTGCCGCCTTTTCAGATCTCGAACCGTTCATGCCTGAATTTGAATCAGGCGCTGAACGATCAGGCCTTGATAATCAGACCTTGGAAAACATCTCGTCGACGTAGTCCCAGTTCACCAGATGATCGAGGAACGCCTTGAGATAGTCTGGACGGCGGTTGCGATAGTCGATGTAGTAGGAGTGCTCCCAGACGTCGCAGCCGAGGATCGGGGTTGCGCCATGGACCAGCGGGTTTTCGCCATTCGCGGTCTTGGACACTTCGAGCTTGCCGTTCTTCACTTGCAGCCATGCCCAGCCCGAACCGAACTGGCCGGCGCCGGCGGCGGCAAAATCGGCCTTGAACTTTTCGAGACCGCCGAGATCCTCGGTGATCTTTTTCTCGAGACGGCCGGGCAGCTTGCTGCCGCCGCCGTTCGGCTTCATCCATTTCCAGAAGTGCAAGTGGTTGTAGTGCTGGCCGGCGTTGTTGAAGACGGCCGGGTTCTTGCCGAACGAGCCCTTGACGATCTCCTCGAGCGATTTGCCCTCGAATTCGGTCCCCTTGATCGCATTGTTGCCGTTGGTCACGTAAGCCTGATGGTGCTTATCGTGATGATATTCCAAGGTTTCCTTGGACATATGGGGCGCGAGGGCGTCGTGGGCGTATGGCAATTCCGGCAGCGTGAAGGTCATGGGTCATTGTCCGCAAATGGTGGGAGACGAGGGTCTAACGGGAACCCTTATAGAAGGTTCCATCGCCGTTACATACTGCAATATAAGAGCCTCCGACCGGCGGCCGGACCAGAATCTGCTGTCATTCGAGATCTGCGCAAAGAGGCGCATCCTCAGACGCGCAAGTGCGCGTCGGGGAATGACTATGCTGAGGCACCATGAGCATCGAGATCGAGGTTTTGAACGGAAACGAATCGTGGCCGGTCGCAAAGCCGCTGCTCGATGTGGTCTGGCCGAAAGCAGAAGTGGAAAAGCTGTCATGGGGCCATGTCAAATGGGCGAACGCCGACTTGCGGGTGCTGGTTGAAACATCGGACGGCGAACTGGCCTGCCACGTCGGCATCTATACGCGGATGGCCATGTGGAATAACCGCAAGATGAACATCGGCGGCATCGGGGCCGTCGCCACCCATCCCAATCACCGGCGCCGCGGCTACGCCAGCATCGCGCTTACCGCGGCGATCCAGACCTTGCGCGACCGCGAGGATGTCCAGTTCGCCGTGCTGTTCTGCGAGCCACACAATGAAGCGTTCTACGAGGCGCGCGGCTGGCGCCGCTTCATCGGCAAAGTCTATTGCGAGCAACCCAGCGGACGCGTGCGGTTCGACGCCATGGCGCCCTTTACATTCGACATCAAGGGCGGCGCCGGCGGCGGCATCCTCGACCTATGCGGATTGCCGTGGTGACCATGCAAACGCCGGGGTAGCCGGCCGGCTAGCTCCGCCCATAATATGTTGCCCATAATCTATTGGCCGCGCCGGGGTGGCGGGCCGTTTTGGGCGGACGGCATGACCCTCGACGCAACGCTTGACGTCCCGCCGAAGGCCGCGCCCGCCAACGCATTACTGACCGCCCCTATCCTGCCGACGTTGCTGCGGCTCGCGATCCCAAACACGGTTGCGATGTTCGGCAGCGCGCTCGTCGCCGTTGCCGAGACCTCCTATATCGGCCGTCTCGGCCTCGAACCGCTGGCGGCGATCGCGCTGGTGTTTCCATTTACGATGCTGACGCAGATGACATCCGCGGGCGCGATGGGCGGCGGCGTGTCTTCCGCCATCAGCCGCGCGCTCGGCGCAGGCGATCCGCGCCGGGCCGCTGCGCTCGCGCTGCACGCAGCCATCATCGGCGTCTGCGGCGGTTTGTTCTTTACGGTCCTGATGCTGGGGTTCGGCCGGGAATTCTTCTCCCTGCTCGGCGGACACGGCGCAGTGCTCGAACAGGCCTGCGCCTATTCGCATGTGCTGTTTTCCGGCGCGATCTCGATCTGGCTGGTCAACACGCTCGCGTCGGTGATACGCGGTACCGGCGATATGCGTCTGCCATCCGCCACGCTTATCATCGTCTCGATCCTTCAGGTCGCGATCGGCGGTACGCTTGGCCTCGGTCTGTTCGGCGCGCCGCGACTGGGCATGGCCGGTGTCGCGTCGGGCCAACTCACCGCCTATACGCTCGGCGCGGTATTCCTGATCTGGGTTCTCGTCAGTGGCCGCAGCCCGCTCACGCTGGACTTCTCATCCTTCGCCTTTCAGCGCGGCATGTTTGTCGACATTCTGAAAGTCGGCGCGATCTCGTGCCTTTCGCCACTGCAAACCGTGCTGACGATTCTGATCTTCACGAAAATCGTCGCCAGCTTTGGCGTGGTTGCGCTCGCCGGCTACGGTCTCGGATCGCGGCTGGAATTTCTGCTGATCCCGATCGCGTTCGCATTCGGAGTCGCCTCGATCCCGATGGTCGGCATGGCGATCGGCGCCGGTCTCGTGGCCCGCGCACGGCGCGTGGCGTGGACCGCGGGCGCCGCATCCGGCCTGACCGTCGGCGCGATCGGTCTTGCAGTTGCAATCAAGCCCTCGCTCTGGGTATCGCTGTTCACCCGCGACCCCGGCGTCACCGCCGCTGCGTATTCATATTTCAGCCTCGCCGGTCCGGCGTTCGGATTCTTCGGTCTCGGCGTCTGCCTTTATTTTGCCTCGCAAGGTGCGGCGAAAGTCGGCGGGCCGGTGTT
>JAFEFK010000524.1 GCA_018240625.1 Pseudomonadota bacterium | reverse complement strand
GTTCCGGACCGCTCGGATCGTTCGGATTGCTGTTCACGCCGAACGCGATGGTCATCGCCCAGGCCATACTGGCGCTTCCGATCGTCGCCGCGCTGACCCATCGCATCATTGAACCGCTGTGGCTGGCTTATGGCGACGCGTTGAAAATGGACGGAGCTTCGCTGAGCCGCGCCGTCGCCACCCTGCTCGTCGCCGGCCGGGCTGGACTCGTCACCGTATTTCTCACCGCCTTCGGACGCGTGGTCGCCGAGGTCGGGGCCATTTTGATCGTCGGCGGCAACATTCGTGGCGTGACCCGCACCATGACGACGGCGATTGCATTAGAGACCAGTGCCGGCGACCTGCCGCTCGCACTCGCGCTCGGCCTGATACTTATCGCCATCTGTCTCGGCATCAGCGCACTCGCTTTCGCGATGAACCGCGCGCTGAGCCATGTGAGCCGCTGAGGCGTTACTTCGCGTTGGGAAAAAACAACTGCTGGCCGTTGATCTTGTAGCTCGCGATCGTTGATTGGCCCTTGGGCGAGATCAGCCAATCGACGAACGCCTGACCATCCGCGACTTTGACAGCGGGATGCTTCTCGGGATTGACCAGCATCACGCCGTATTGGTTGAAAAGCCTGTTGTCGCCTTCGACGAGGATCTTGAGATCGCCGCGATTCTTGAACGACAACCATGTGACGCGGTCCGAGAGGGTGTAACCGTTCAAGGCCGCCGAAGTGTTAAGCGCCGGTCCCATGCCCTGGCCGATCTCCTTATACGACGCGCCCATGGCCTCGGCAGGCTTGATGCCGGCGTCCTTCCAGTAGCGCAGCTCGGCGGCATTGGTGCCGGAGCGGTCGCCGCGCGAAACAAAAATCGCTTTCGCCGCCGCGATCTTGCGCAGCGCTTCCAGCACGTCCTTGCCAGCAGCATGGGCTGGATCGGACGACGGACCGACGATGACGAAGTCGTTGTACATGACCTCGAATCGCTTCACGCCCTGGCCTTCGTCCATGAATTTGGCTTCGGCCTGGCGGTCATGCACGAACACAACGTCGGCGTCGCCACGGCGGCCGATGTCGAGCGCCTGCCCCGTTCCAACGGCGACGACCTTGACCTCGATGCCGCTCGCCGCGGTGAAAGCCGGCAACAGGTGACCGAACAGGCCGGACTGCTCGGTCGATGTTGTCGAGGCCACTACGATCGAGCGCTGCTGCGCCCTCGCAGGCGCGGCCAGACAGATCAACGCAATTGCAAGAAATGAGAAATTGAACCGGCGCATCGTCGCTCCCCGCTCGATTGATTGAAGATGGCTAGTACCGCCGATTTGAAATTCCTGCACCGATTGCCGCAGGGTCGTCCTCGGGAATTTCAAATCGAAAGCGGCACTAGAATCATAGGTTGCTAGTACCCTTTGGTTTCGAAGTCCGTATCAACACCGCCCGCAACCGACTCACGGACTTCGAAAACCGGGTACTAGTGCCGTTCGAGATCGGCAACAAGGCGCCGTTCGGCGCATGAGATGCAACATTGCCGCATACAAACCAAAACCGCCCGCCTGTTGCGCAGGCGGGCGGTCATGTCGGCGTCAGGTCTTATGGGGGCATCAACCCGGCGTCGAGATCGGTGTTACCGGCCTTAACTTATTGGCCTTGCGGCTGATCGTTCGGAGGCGTCGGGCGGGAACGATGCTGCGCCATGAACGCGTCGAACTCTTCCTTGTCCTTGGCGTGACGGAGGCGGCTCAGGAAATCCTTGAACTCCTGCTGCTCTTCCTCGAGGCGGCGCAGCGTCTCCATACGGTACTCGTCGAAGGCGCGATTGCCGCTCGAAGGCGGACCGAAACCGCGGAAGCCGAAGCCGCGGCGCTCCATGTGATCGCGCATGCGCTCCATCTTGTACTGCATCCGCTGCATCTTGTTTTCGAAACGATCGTTGCTCCAGCAACCCATTTTTCTGCTCCCTAGTGTGAAGAAGAGAATTGCGAGGCCGACCGGCCACCACAACATGAAACCCAGAACGATCAGAACGATCCGCAGCGGATGCCAGGGCATATCCATGAAGCGGGAATGCTGATGGTAGCCTTGCTCCGGTGGCTGGTTGGGACCGTTCCAGCGATAGTATTCAGCGGCGTTGGCCATGGGCCTTCTCCATCGAACGGCACCATGCCGTTGTGAATGTAAATAACATTTACATACCTAAACCGTTCCGGATTTTTGTCAAGCCTCGGTTTAAGCCAGAAATCGCAAATTCTATGGCGAGCCGGTCCTGATTGTTACGACTCATAACATGAGATGCTGCATGCGATCGGCAGCGGCGACGGCGAGCCGAAGCAGAAAATCCTTAGGTGAGAAGCGCTTGAGCCTACGCATGCGGCTGGCGACGGTTCACATGGGCGACGTTCGCGGGCGCAACGTGCGCCATCACGTCGCGGGTTTGTGACCCCATGGACCGGCTGGCGGCGTCCCCGGCGCAGCCGAAGATCCCGGCGGCGGTGGCGGCTGCGCGCCGGCCTGATCCTGCGGCTTGCGATCGGTCGGAAAGCCGAGCCCGCGCAGATAAATCAGCACGCCGGCTTCGAGCAGATCTTCCGCCGACATCGGCAGCTTGCGGCGCGCCGCATCGCCACGGCCGAACAGCGACGCGACGCCATGCGACATCGACCAGATATGCAGCGCCATCATCATTGCCGGAGGACGCGCCACGCCGGGCGGCGTCAACGCCGCAAGCCGCTCTGCCGCAGCCCTGATGATGCCGAAGGCGCGTTCGCTCGCCGCCGACAGCATCGGATTGACGTCGACCGGAACGCCGGATTCGAACATCGCCGAATAGAATGCGGGCTCGTTGCGGGCAAACGCAAGATAAGCGCGGCCGACGCGTTCGAACGCGCTCACGGTATCGGGGCGGCCATCATCCCACGCCTTCGTCAGCACGGCCTCGAACTGCTCGAAGCCGCGCTGCGCGATGCTGGCCAGCAATTCGTCGCGATCTCGGAAATGCCGGTACGGCGCGGCGGGGCTAACGCCAGCCGATCGCGCGGCATCCGCGAAGGTGAATCCCGCGGCGCCCTTCTCGGCAATCAGGCCGAGGGCCGCCTGCAGCAGCGCCTCTTTCAGATTGCCGTGATGATAGCCGCGCTCGGCGCGGCGTTGTTCCTTGCGCCAGCTCATGTGAAGGGCTTTTACATGAGCCGCGGCGAAACGTCACTTGTTTCGTCCGGGCTGGGGATCGCCGTCGGGCCCGATACGGGGCCGGAATGCCCCCGAAATGGTCCGCGAATCCGTTGCGGCAAACCCAAGGCAGCCAAAATCGGCTTGCGGCCGAAAAAAGGCACTCGATTCCCCGGCTAGCCCTTGCGGGATTTGCCCTGCAGCGCT
>JAFEFK010000523.1 GCA_018240625.1 Pseudomonadota bacterium | reverse complement strand
TAGGCGCGCACCAGCGCTGCCTCGATCGTGTCGGCCAAAACCGGTGTCGTCGCTCCAGACCAAGCAGTCAGCAGAGTCAGGGCAGCCGCCCCGGCCAATAGTTTCACGCCACCCATACGTAGAATTCCATTCTTCTTTTTTCCGGACATCCACAGGAAGCAGCACTTCCCTGCCGGATCACGCCCTGCCCCGAGTCGATGTCCCAGCGCGCAACATATTCGTCGCCGGAGCGGTACGGAACCCCTCGCAACAGATCTCAACCGAAACTCTCAGGCTGGGGCATAGGAGCCACACTTCGCGCCGCCCTAGGGGAACTGGCGCCCGTTTAATCCGAACAAAGCGGGTTTGGCGCATTCCGACATCGGAAAGCCGGTTCCGGCGCCGAAACAACGCTCCGAATCACTTCGTTAGAAAACGAAGGCCGCCGGCCGTTCAAGACCCGGCAAAACCGGAACCGATGCATCGAAAAGGGGCCTGTCGCCAAAATCGGAATACGAATGCGTGATGATGGTGGCGCGTTGAGGACGGCTCATGGCGAATACACCGACAAGCCGCCCGTCGGGCCCGAGCTGCCGGTAAAGCTGTTCGGGAACGACCTCGGTCGCACCGTCCAGAATAATCACGTCATAGGGTGCGTTTGCAGGCGCGCCGGCGAAAGCTGCGGCCGTGACGACGCTCTCGCGGTCGAGTCCGAGCGTTGCAAGAATGCTCGCGGCCTTCGCGGCCAATGCCGGATCGCTTTCGGTCGCAGTTACCCGGCCTGCGAGTTTCGCCGCCAGCGCGGCGGTATAGCCGGTCGCGCAACCCACCACGAGAACGTTATCGCTGCTCTTGATTTCGGCGGCCTGAATCATCTTGGCAAGAACCATGGGCTTGATCAGATACCGCTTTGGTGAGCCCTTTTGGCTGACGTGTAGATCCAGATCCAGATAAGCAAGCGCACGCTGATCTTCGGGAACGAAAATCTCGCGCGGCAGCGTCAGCATTGCGTCGATGATTCTGATATCGGTGACGTCGCTGGGGCGCACCTGACCATCAACCATTTTCCGGCGAGCGGTCAAAAAGTCAGACATCAGCGATCCCCAAACCCGAGCAAAAGACCGTCGGAGGACTAAGGCAGCCCCATCGTCGATGCAAGAGTTAGGTGGGCCGTGAGCCCAGGATTGGCCGGGACGACTTAGCTCCCCGACTCAGTCTCCGAGCTCCCCGGCTCAATCGCCGAATCACTCGATCGGGACGGCCAGCCGTCCGATCAGGCCTGCAACCTCCGCCAGCTTGTGGGCGTCGTGCGTCTCGACTGCCGCCGCCAGTTGTCTCAGGCATTCATCGTCGGTCGCGGTCGGTAGCGGCAACCACGAAGCCTGGGGGTGAGAGCGTCTGCGTCGCAGAGGATCGAGGGAACTGTCCATCCGTGATCTCCTAAACTAGACCGGCACAACAATAGTCGGTCGCGAATGCGGCCTTTTCGCGGGGCCATTGTTTCCGGTTATCCAACCGCCTCAACCGCCTGATTCGGTCCCGTCCCCCTCTATTGCCCGTGCTCGCGATTGCGTCATTTCCCGCTTTGCAAGCGCCGGAGGCTTTGTTATAGGCTGCGGCTCGCGAACGATGGTTCGCCTGTTCCCTGGTAGCTCAGTGGTAGAGCATTCGACTGTTAATCGAATGGTCGCTGGTTCGAATCCAGCCCGGGGAGCCAAATCACATCACCCATCGCAAGCCGCCGTAGTAGATGAGCGCCATGATCGGTTCGATGGCATTGAGCCTCGTCACGGTACTCGCAGCTCCGATTGTTCCGGAGGCGGTCGACGTCGAAGAGCTCGGCTCTGTCCATCTCGAGCTTTACACCTGTTCTGACACCCCGCGCAGCAGCATGATCCAGCGGGTATGTTACGCGCGCTCGCAACGAACACTTCTC
>JAFEFK010000522.1 GCA_018240625.1 Pseudomonadota bacterium | reverse complement strand
ATCCCCTCGCCTCAACCCTCTCCCCAGCGGGGAGAGGGAGCGATCAGTGCTCTTCGCTTCGGTCCGATCAAAATGAAAATGACGCGAGGCTCTTGCAATGAAGAGGCTCTTGAAATGAAGAGGCTCTTGCAATGAAGATGCCTTCGCTCAGAGACGCCGGGACTGAAGCGCGGCTGCTGCTGATCGGCATTCCCGTATTCATCTGGACCATGGTGCCGATCTACAACCTGTTCCTGTTCTCGATCTCGCCGAAGGAAGAGGCATTTTCCGGAAAGCTGTGGCCCGATCATCCGACGCTGCACAATTTCGAGATCGTGTTCAAACAGCAGCATTACTTCCTGCGCGACTTCTGGGTGCAGTTCTGGAATTCGGTAGTGATCGCGGTCGCGGTCGGCGTGCTGACGCTGGTGGTGGCGACGTCGGCGGCGTTTGCGATCTCGCGGCTGCGCGTTCCCGGCGGGCGCACGGTGATGAACCTCGCGCTGTTCACCTATTTCATTCCGGCGGCATTCCTCGCCGTGCCGATGTACCGCACCATGGGTGTTTACGGCCTGCTCAACAATCACTGGTCGCTGATCCTGGCGATGATGACTATCGCCTCGCCCTACGCGATCTGGGTGCTCAAGCAAGCCTCCGACAAGCTGCCGGTCGAACTGGACGAGGCCGCCATCATGGATGGCGCGACGACGCTGCAATTGTTCCGCCTGGTGTATCTGCCGCTGATGATGCCGTCGCTGGTCGCGATCGGCACTTACGCGCTGCTCTTGGCGTGGAACGAGTATCTCTACGCGTTCCTGCTGCTGTCCAACGATACCGAACTGACGTTGCCGGTCGCGCTCGGCAATTTTCTCGCCGCCGACGACAGTCCGTGGGAATTGCTGATGACCACCGGCTTCATCTACGCGCTGCCGCCCGCCGCGGTCTATTACGTGTTCCGCCGCTACATGGTCGGCGGCCTCACAGCCGGCGCGGTGAAGTCGTGAGGTATTTGTAAGGCCTCTTCTTCGTCATTCCGGCCGGCGCGAAGCGGCGATCCGGAATCTCAACACGAAGGGATTTGGCCAGCTAGAGCGTTTCAGGTTTGCACTGAATCACGATAGGCGACTCTTCACCTCTCCCGCTTGCGGGGGAGGTCGACTGGCAAGCGCAGCGAAGCCGGTCGGGTGGGGGCTTCTCAACGTTGCCCCCTCCCCAACCCCTCTCAGCGCTGCTCGCGGCGCGGCCCGCAAGCGGGAGAGGGCGCACGCAGTGCCCCATCATGGGTTTCCATTAAAACGTGAACGGCTCTAGATTCCGGGTTCGCGCTTTCAGCACGCCCCCGGAATGACTTGAACCGCGAATCACATTAGCCCGGCGTCGAACTGAGCACTTCGGGTTCGGCTGTTTCGTCGGCATCCTTGCCGCGGCCAAAGAACGAGGCGCGGTTCGCCTCACTCGATTTCGCGGTGGCGCGGATGCGCAGGAGATCCTTGCGCGAGACCAGGCCGACGAGATGCCGAGTCGCGCGGTCCACGATCGGCACCCGTCCGACGTCGGCCAGCACCATGCGGTCGGCGAGATGCGACACCGGTTCGTCCGGATGTCCGATGGTCAGCGAGCGATCCGACAAGAGGTCGAACAGCGTCTCGTCGTCGCCGGATTTCTCCTTGTCCGCCCGCCAGCGCAGCACGTCGGATCGTCCGACGAGACCGGCGACGCAGCCGTCCGCGTCGATCAGCGGATAGGATTTGTGCCGCCGCGCGTCGCCGGAAAAGAACGCGAGCGCCTCGCGCGCGGGCATCGCCGCGGGCAGCGTATCGACATCGCGCACCATCACGTCGCTGACGCGCAGCAGCTCGAACGGATCGATGCTGTATTCGCGCACCACATGCTGGCCGCGCCGTGCGATCTTCTCGGTCAGGATCGACCGCTTCAGCAGCAGCACGGTCAGGGCGTAAGAAGCGCTGGCGGCGATCAGCAGCGGACCCATCAGCGCGAAGTCCCCGGTCAGTTCGACCGCGAACATGATCGCGGTCAGCGGCGCGCGCATGGTGCCGCCCATCATCGCCGCCATGCCGATCAGCGCCCACGCGCCATGATCGCCCGGCAGCAACTGGCCCTCGAGCCAGCCCGCGCAGCCGCCGAAGATCAGGAGCGGCGCCAACACGCCGCCGGATGTGCCCGACGCCAGCGCGACGATCCAGATCGCCGACTTCACCAGCAGGATCAGGACCACCGCCTTCAGGACGATCTGGTCGTTCAGAAGACCTGCGATGATGTCGTAGCCAACGCCGAGCGCGCGGGGCTCGATCAAGCCACCGAGCCCGACGATCACGCCGCCGATCGCCGGCCACCACATCCAGTGCAGCGGGATATGCTCGAACAGGTCCTCCGCCTTGTAGAGCAGGCCGGTGAGCAGGCCCGATTGCAGCCCCGCGACGACGCCAACGCCGATGCAGGGAAACAATCCCCACCACGGCAGGTCGAGATGTCCTGCGAATGGAAACAGCGCGCCGCTGCCGATCAGGAGCGGACGAATTGCCGAGGCGATCACGCACGCCGCGATCACCGGGATCAGACTGCGTGGCTTCAACTCGAACAGAAGAAGCTCGACGGCGAGCAGCACGGCGGCGATCGGCGTGCCGAAGATCGCGGTCATGCCCGCGGCCGCGCCGGCGACGAGCAGCGTCTTGCGCTCCGCCGCGCTCATGCTGAAGCACTGCGCGAACAGCGAACCGACTGCGCCGCCGGTCATGATGATCGGGCCTTCGGCGCCGAACGGGCCGCCGGTGCCGATCGAAATCGCCGACGACAACGGTTTGAGAATCGCGACCTTCGGTTGCAGGCGGCTGCCGCCGATCAGGATCGCCTCGATCGCCTCGGGAATGCCGTGGCCGCGAATCTTTTCAGAGCCGAAGCGTGCCATCAGTCCGATCACGAGTCCGCCGAGCGCGGGGGCTGCCACCATCCAGATGCTCGGCTTCAGGTTGGCCAGCGACAGCGTGTGAACGCTGAAGGTCTGAAGCCAGACCAGATTGGTGGTGAGAGCGATCATACGCAGCAGCAGCCACGCCGTCACCGTCCCGCCCGCGCCCACCAGGATCGCCATCGCAACCAGCACGAGCACGCGGCGGTCGGTCGTAAAATCGCCGAGCCGTGGTAATGAATTGGCGGGAACAGAGCGCTGCATCGCGGGTCTTGTCCGGAAATGACGGGATATGCGGTAGTGAGGGTCTGCTGATCCGGCAAAACGCGCGGTCAGCGGGGCGTGATTATATCGTGCTGCGATGCAAATCAATGGAAGAATGATGGCAAAGAAGTCCGCGCAGAGCGCCATGCAGCAGAAGCAAATGACCCAGAAGGACTATGTCGCGCTGGCCGCATTCAGGCGCGCGCTGCGGGTTTTCCTGTCCTTCAGCGAGGCCGCGGCGCGCAAGGCCGGGCTGCCGCCCCAGCAGCATCAGGCGCTGCTCGCCATTCGCGGCTTCGGCGCGAACCACGGCATCACCGTCGGCGATCTTGCGGGGCATCTGCTGCTCAAGCATCACACCGCCGTCGGCCTGGCGGATCGTCTGGTCCGTGCGAAGCTTGTGGTGCGGACGCCTGATGTCCGGGATCGCCGCCGGGTTCTGCTGACGCTGACCGCAAAGGCGGACAAGGCGCTGACGGCACTGTCCGCGACCCATCTCATCGAGATGCGCCGCCATGCACCAGAGCCGGTCAAGCTGATCCGGCGGTTTTCGAAGGGACGATGAAGGTGTGGAGAATGAAGTCAGGTCGAATTGACGTCATTGCGAGGAGGCGTAGCCGACGAAGCAATCCAGTCTTTCTTTGGAGTATCTTTGGAGTATCTGGATTGCTTCGCTCCGCTCGCAATGACGGAGAAGGTATTCCAGCCGGACTCAAATCTGCGCCGCGATCTCCTTGCCGAGCGAGACCGCAACCGTATGCAACTCGCGGCGGAACATCATCTCGCGCTCCCGGGTGAAACGGGCCGTCGGGACCGCGAGATTGATGTTGCCGAACAGGCGGCCGTCGTGTTCGACCGCCGTTCCGATCGCGGTGATGCCGGGGGTGAATTCCTCGCGCGAATAGGCGAATCCGCTCTTGCGCACTTCCGCCAGATCGTCGGCGAGCTGCTGCTTCGATGTGATGGTGCGCGGCGTGATGGGTTCGAACACCACCTCATCGAGATAGTTGTCGAGTTCGGCCTGCGGCAGCCGCGCCAGTGCGAGCTTGCCGCCGGAGACCGCGTAGAGCGGTGCGCGTTCGCCGACTTTCATGATGTAGGTCAGCGCCTGTCCGCTGGTGGACGACGCCAGCGCCTCGATCATCTGGCCGGACCGCACATAGAACCCCGAGGTCT
>JAFEFK010000521.1 GCA_018240625.1 Pseudomonadota bacterium | reverse complement strand
GGCCTCCTCGTGCAGAGCCGCGACAACGCCGTCGTCGACGACATGGCGCTGAAGGTGGCGACGAAGCGCGCGCCGACCGAGGCCGAGATGCGCGATCTCAGGTTCGCGTTCCGCGTCGCCAAGCACGTCAAGTCCAACACCATCATCTACGCGAAAGAACTTGCCACCGTCGGCGTCGGCGCGGGACAGATGAGCCGTGTCGATTCGGCGCGCATCGCCGCGCGCAAGGCGGAAGACGCGGCGCGTGAATTGAAACTGGCGACGCCGCTGACAAAAGGCTCCGTGGTTGCTTCCGACGCGTTCTTTCCATTCGCGGACGGCATGCTGGCCTGCATCGAGGCCGGCGCCACGGCGGTGATTCAGCCGGGCGGCTCGATGCGCGACGACGAAGTGATCAAGGCCGCCGACGACGCAGGGATCGCCATGGTGTTCACCGGCATCCGGCATTTCAGGCATTAACCGCGACGTTGTTCCGAGACTTTCTTAACCTCGCCCCGCTCTTGCGGGGAGAGGTCGATTTGCCGAAGACAAATCGGGTGAGGGGTGTAGCGCGGCACCGGCCCCTGCACTTCCATCATGTGTGCAGGAAGTGCCCCTCACCCCAACCCTCTCCTCGCAAGAGCGGGGCGAGGGAGCGGCTGTCACTGGAGCACTCGCTGCTACTCCCGCACCCGCGACAACAGCAGCAATCCTGCCAGGAAGAACAGCACCAGCACCGACATGCCCGCCTTCTGGCTGGCGGTGATCGCGGTGACGATGCCGACCAGCAGCGGCCCGACGAACGAGGTTACCTTGCCGGTCAGCGCGAACAATCCGAAAAACTGCGCGATGCGATCCCTCGGCGCCATGCGGATCAGCAGCGTGCGCGAGGCCGCCTGCAACGGGCCGCCCGCGCCGCCGATCAGGCAGCCGAGCAAGAGATAAGCCTTCTCCGCAGGCGCGGCGAACAAGCCGCCGCCGGGCACGGGCGGCGCGACCTTCACGAACATAATCGAATCCTTGTCGACCATCAGGATCATCACGATCGCCGACAGCAGCACGATCATGCTCGCGGCGATGACGAACTTCGGTCCCAGCCGGTCGTCGAGCTTGCCGCCGATCCACGCGCCGAGCGTGCCGGCAATCGCGAGCAGAATGCCGAAGGTGCCGATCTGGATGGTGTGCCAGCCGAACGTGCCCGCGGCATAGATGCCGCCGAACGCGAACAGCGACACCAGCCCGTCGGTGTAGATCATGTTGGCGAGCAGAAACGCCGTCATGGAACGATGCTTCGGCAGTTCGCCCAGCGTTGTGCGCAGTTCCGACAATCCTTCACGCACGGCCGCGCGCACCGGAAGCTTGGCTGGAAAATCCGGCGTCAGCAGAAACATCGGCAGCACGAAAATGACGAACCAGATTCCGGTCAGCGGCCCGGTGATGCGATCACCCTCATGTGTGACAGGATCCAATCCGAACAGCGGCGCGAACCCAAACAGCGTGCGGCCGGTTTCCGGACTTGCGGCAAGGAAGCCCAGCACCAGGATCAAACTGAGAATGCCGCCGATATAACCGGTGGCCCATCCGGTTCCGGACAGGCGTCCGATCTTTTCGGGCGGTACCAGCGACGGCATCATCGCATTGTTGAACACGGTCGCGAACTCGACGCCGATGGTGGCGACGGCATAGGCCATCAGCAGCGGCGGGATCACGCTCGCGTCGCCGGGCCTGCCGATCCACATCAAACTCGAGCCGATCACGAGCAGCACGCCGAACGCGGCGATCCACGGTTTACGCCGGCCGCTGGCGTCGGCGATGGCACCCAGAACAGGCGAGGCCAATGCGATCATGATGCCGGCGGCGGCGGTGGCGAATCCCCACAACGACTGGCCCTCGGCCGGCGTCGTCGCGACAAAGGTTGCAAAGTAGGGCGCGAACACAAACGTGGTAATCAGCGTGAAATAAGGCTGCGCTGCCCAGTCGAACATGATCCAGCTGATAACGGCGGAGCGCGGCGGATACGCATGATGGATGTCCGCGTAGTCCGCGGCCGATCCTGCGGTGACTGTCATGCCGAGATTTCCTTGCGAATCACGAAGGCGTTTTGCCTTCCGCGCCTTGTTTCCTATAGCATCGATCGGATGACGGAACGACTGCCGCATTTTCCCGGAAGTAACGCATGACACAGAGAACGCCGCTCGGCGGAATGTTGTTCGCGATCGTCGCGCTGATTGCGACAAGCCTGGCGGCCGATGCGCAGGACCGTCGTGGCGGGCTCTCTGCACCCATCGCTGTTGCCCCTGTCACCGCGAAACATGGCATGGTGGTGGCGCAGGAGAAGCTCGCGGCCAAAATCGGCGCGGATGTGCTGTCGCGTGGCGGCAATGCGGTCGACGCGGCGGTCGCAACCGGCTTCGCCATGGCGGTCACCTATCCCCGCGCCGGCAATATCGGCGGCGGCGGCTTCATGATGATTCATCTCGCCGACCATGATCAGAATATCGCCATCGACTATCGCGAGACCGCGCCGGCCGCGACGACGCGCGATATCTTTCTCGGCGCCGACGGCAAACCGGATCCCGCGAAGTCGCGCGACTCGGCACTCGGCATCGGCGTGCCGGGCACGGTCGCAGGGTTGACACTGGCGCTCGACACATACGGTTCCGGTAAATTCACGCTCGCCGAATTGCTCAAGCCCGCAATTGCGCTGGCGCGCGATGGCTTTGCGATCGCCGACGACGGCGCCGATACCCTTCCACAATGGCACAAGCGTTTCGAGCCTTGGCCTTCGTCGATGAAAATCTTTTCGCGCGCCGACGGCAGCTCGCTGCGCGAGGGCGACACGCTGATCCAGACCGATCTGGCCGCAACGCTGACTGCAATCGCCGAACGGGGACCGCGCGGATTTTATGAGGGCCCCGTGGCGGACAAGCTGGTGGGCAGTATCCATGCCGCCGGCGGAATCATGACGCTGGATGATCTCAAATCCTATCAGCCTGTGATCCGCGAGCCGGTGCGCGGCAGCTATCGGGGTTATGACATTGTGTCGATGCCGCTGCCGTCGTCGGGCGGAACGGTGCTGATCGAGAGCCTGAACATCCTCGAGGGCTTTCCGATGCGCGATCTGCATCAGGGCTCCGTGGATTCGTTGCATCTGCTGATCGAGGCGATGAAGCGCGCCTATGCCGACCGGGCGCGCTATCTCGGCGACCCCACCTTCGTGCATGCGCCGATCGCGACCTTGCTCGCCAAGGATTACGCCGCGAAGCAGCGCGCCTCGATCGACATGGCGCACGCGACACCGGCTGCAGCCGTCCCCTTGCCGCCGCCGCACGAAGGCGACAACACGACGCATTTTTCCGTCGCCGACGATTTTGGCAACGCGGTCAGCAACACCTACACACTAAACTTCAGTTACGGCGTCGGGTTGGTCGCGGAAGGCACCGGGGTTCTGCTAAATAACGAGCTCGACGATTTCACCGCGGCGCCCGGCGCGGCCAATGCGTACGGCCTTGTCGGCTTCGAAGCGAACCTGCCGGGCCCCGGCAAGCGGCCGCTGTCGTCGATGACACCAACGATCGTTCTGAAGGACGGCAAGCCGGTGCTGGTGACGGGATCTCCGGGCGGCAGCCGCATCATCTCCACCGTGTTGCAGGTCGTCGTCGATGTGCTCGATTACAGGATGGATATCGCCGCGGCGGTCGACGCGCCGCGATTGCATCACCAATGGCTGCCGGACGAGGTTCGCGCCGAACACGGATTTTCCGAGGCTATCCTTGCCGGACTACGCAACAAGGGACATCGCGTCGTTGAACCAATGGGGCAGACCTCCGCCAACTCCATCGCGGTTACGCCGAGCGGCTTGCTCGGCGCACCCGATCCGCGTACGCGTGGAGCCGAAGCGGCCGGCGAGTGAGGCACAGGCCCCCATGAACACCGCACGCATGGGCCTGATCGCGGCTGCGATCGTCGTCGTTGCCGGCACGGGTGCGGTTGCTTTCGAGAGACTGCGGCCGGATCTCGCCTTGCGAGTCGCGACCGCCGTCGTCGCGCACAACATGTGCGACAAGGTCTTCGTCTCCGGCCTCGATCCTCAGACTTCATTTGACGAAGTCACGGCTCGCGACGGCATCCGGTTGTTGCGTCCGTTGCTGCGATTCTCCGTCGATCGCGCCCACAGCGAGATCGATGCCTCGCTGGTTGGCGCCGTGCCGAGCCGCGCCGCATTTTACGTCGCCCAGGGCTGCGTACTCCATCATTCCGGCTCCTCGCCCTACATTCTCAGGAGCGACATCGACGCGCTGAGGAAGCCGCTCACGCCGCCGCTGCTCGGCGAGATCGCCGGAACGGAGATCGTGGCTCCTGCCGACCCGCGGCTGGTATCCGCGCTCGACCATGCCTTCGAGGAAAAGCCCGGGGCGCCGCTCCGGCGCACGAAGGCCGTTGTGGCGGTGAAGGATCACGCGATCGTTGCCGAGCGCTATGCCGACGGCATCGCTATCGATACGCCGCTACCGGGCTACTCGCTGACCAAATCGGTCGTCAACGCGCTGCTCGGAATCATGACCCGGAAAGGTCTCGCCACGCCGTCCTTTCCCGCGGCGATCGCGGAATGGCACGGTCATGGCGATCAACGCAGCACGATCGATGTCGAACACCTGATGCGCATGACAAGCGGTCTCGCCCTTGACGAAACCAGCAGCGGTTTCGATCCGTCGAGCCGGATGGTTTACCTGCACAATGACATTGCGGCCTTTGCGGTCCAGGCTCCGCTGATCGCGCCACCGGGAACGCGCTGGGCCTATAGCAGTCCGAGCACGCAGATTCTGGCGAAGATCATCCGCGATGCGACCGGCGGGCCGGAAAGGTCGCTGCGTTTTGCCTGGCGCGAATTGTTCAATCCGCTCGGCATGACCACCGTGACGCTGGAATTCGACGGCGCCGGGACATTGCAGGGTTCGAGCTACATGTCGGCCAGCGCCCGCGACTGGGCGCGCTTCGGTCTGCTCTACCTCAACGACGGCCGTCTCGGCGGCACGCGCATCCTGCCCGACGAATGGGTGGGCTTCTCCGCCAGCGCCACGCCCGGCACCGACTACGGCGCCGGGTTCTGGACGTTGCGCGGCCACGGACCGATGTCGGATTTTCTCGCGGCCAAGGGCGTTCCGCGCAATGCGTTTCTTGCCTCGGGCAATCTCGGCCAGCGCATCGTGATCTTGCCGACGCAACAGCTTGTCATCGTTCGACTCGGCGATGCGGCCGATCCGACCGGCGACATCGCGGGACTGGCGCAACTCGTCACCGACATGATATCGGCAACACGATCGCAATAGAAAAGCCGTTCAGCGGCCCACCGTATACGGACCGCCCTTTTCGAGGGCGCGAGCATAGGCCGGCCGCGCGTGAATACGTTCGAGCCACGCCATCGCTTTGGGATGTCCCTGCGCCGAACCAGCGTGTGCCGATGCAGCCTCCAGCGGAAAACTTATCTAAATATCGGCATAGGTGCCGACAATGTATTCGACGATCGCACCGGACTCGGCGACCGTGTTCCCGTTATCCGTGACGACGGGCGATTTTCCGAGCGGATGGATCGCACGCAATTCCGGCGGGGCCAGCATGCTGGACTGCTGCTGGTAGCGAACGATCTCATAGGGCACGCCGAGTTCTTCCAGAAACCACAACACGCGCCGCGAGCGCGAGCTGTTGAGGTGATGAACGGTGAAAACGCCCGGTGAGCCGGTTGGATGCGACGCGCCAGGCAACGTCTCGCGCGGAATATTTATCCGGGTAATAAGCTGGTAAATGGCAACCGGACTCCACCCCATGACCAGCAATCAGGACCACCATTTCACAGCATTCGATGGCGAGCGCCGTATCGCGGCTGGCCCATTGGCCGACGTCGCGCTCGCGGTCAAACGCGCAGAACCGGCGGCGCGGGCGCCGATCTCGATCTTTAGCGATGCCACCGGGCGTCCGATTGACCTCGATC
>JAFEFK010000520.1 GCA_018240625.1 Pseudomonadota bacterium | reverse complement strand
TTCGCCTACGGGAACGACAAGACCACCGGCTGCTTGAGCGGCAAGAGCGGTTTTAGGATTCTCTTGCTGATACTTTGCAAGCCGATCACGCTCAGCAGCAAGATTATGGTTGTAAGCCTCGCTGAAACTCTCTCCTCGCTTCACCATGTCAATCGGCGCGCGCGCGGCTGCGGATATCTCATCGCCAAAGCCGAGCGTGGCACCTTGAATAGCAGCGTCCGTGGCACCGGCAGCAGGCACGCCCTGGTTGGTGCGGAATGCGGCGGCTCGATAGGTTGCATCGTCACCGTTCTGTCCGGCGCGCAAACCTTCAGCCAATCGCTGCTTGGCGAATGCCTGTCCGACCTCCGGAAACTTCTGCGAAATGAGATCGCGGATTGCCGACGACGGCATGTTGTCGGGGAATGAAACCTGAGCGCCGTCTGGCATGGCGACAACCGGCATTACTTCGATCCTCCGAAGTAATTCTGCCAATCAACTACGCTACCACCCGATGGCGTCGCAGGTATGGTCCCGTTGAGAGACGCAGGCGGCTGATAACGCGGACCGGCTTCGCGAGCCATGCCCTGCATCGCGCGAATGCGGTTCTGCCGCTTCTGCTCGATCACCTGAGACGTATCGCCAGGCTGCGGGAAATATTGCCTTTGTGCGTTTTCAAATTCGGACTGGTTGATCGCAGCGCCGGATTCCTGTCGCAGGACCGCATTGACGAAGTTGCGCTGCGCCTGAATGTTCTGTTGGCGTGCGGGCGAAGCGAAATAATTATAAAGCGAGGTATCGGAAAATTTCCCGACGCCTGGAACAGGCACGTTCGCGAGGACACCTCCGGCATAACCGGCCTTTGTATCGTTGATATTTTCATTCTTGGTCAGGACCGTGTTGGCATCCGCCATACGATCGGTCATCGTCGCGGCCTTGCCTTGATCCTGCGTCATCTTGCCGTTTGAAAACGGATTGAGCGGCGGTGCTGACGCACCTGGCATCGCGATTGGCCCTTCAGGCCCCCCTGTCGTTTTGACCCTGACCGGCACCTGTGTTCCGTCAGGTTGCGTGACATTGACGACCGAGAATTTGTCCTGATCTGCACGATTAGCGGCTCTGACCTGAAGCCCATAAGATCGATCCGCATTCCCCTGAGCGGTTGCAGCATCTTCACGGCCAGCATTGAAGCTGCGATCCGCATTCGCTTGGGCTTGCCGACGTGCCTGATCCTGCACATACAGATTTGCGAGCTGCAGATTGCCGGAAGCGAGCAGGGCGGACGGATCGCCAGCGGCGTACTTCTGCAAAGCCTCACGCTGCTGCGCCAAGACCTGGCCCTGCCTGATCTGCTCGCCCAGCTTTTCAAGGCCGGAAAAGTCCAACCCCGACACAGCGCCCATCTGCGGAATTTGAAGCGGTGCGACTGCCATCACTTGAACCCGCTGAACAAGCCGCCCGTCCCGTAGCCGGTGGGGCTGCCACCGCCCATGAACAGACTGCCGAGCCCGAGACCACCAAGGCCCGTCACGCCGCCCGTCGCCAACCCTGCGACGCCAAGACCCAAACCGAGCAGGTTCTTCGCACCTGCCGCCTCGCCCTGCGCCTGCAAATTGTTTGCCGACACCTGACCGCTGGTTGAGTTGCCGAGCAGGTTGACCCGGTTGGATGCGTCGTTCTGGTAGAGGTTCGCCAGAGAGCCGTACACGCCGGCCTGACCACCCGCTGCCGCATTGGCAGCCGTCAGGGCGTTATTGTTGACGCCGCTCAGGTTCGTCAGCCAGTTGTTGTAGTCCTGGCTGGCAAGGCCCTGAGCGTATTTGAGCGTATCAGCATCCGCGTTGCCGCTGTTCAGATTTCCAGCAGCGGCATGGGTCCGCTGTAGCGCTTGTAATCCCTGATCGAGGCTGAACTGATAACCGGGGCTGGACGTGTAGCTGGACTGTGCGGCTTTCTGCGCGTCGCCACCATTGACCCCAAGGGCATCGAGGTAGAGCTTGCTGCCACCGCCGTACATGCTGGCAAGGTTGGATACCGGGGCGTAGGCACCTAGCGCCGAGTTGAGAACTCCACTGGACTGCCCCAGCGCGTTATCGAGGTAGCCGGTGCCTTGCTGCTGATAGGTGTTGTAAAGCGCACGGTTCGCGTTCGCCGCTTCCTTCTCGGCACCACCACCGAATAGGGTATCGAAGAAACCAGCCATCAGGCGTCCACCATGGGGCGCTCTGTCTGCTGGCGAGCCTTTCGCAGCGTCATGCGAATGAAGCTGGACGGATCGAGGCCCTGCCGCGCCGACTCGCGGTCAACCCATGCCCGGTCATCTTCCGTGACGCGGGTAATGATTTGTGCGGACTTGCGGGGCTTCTCTGCCATCGTCATCACTTCTGCTCAGTTGAGCGATGACGATTGATCTAGCGGCGTTCGTAGTGAGACTGAACACCGCAACACTGACACCGCCTGCCATGTCGCGCCGTGACAGTGTTTTCTCAGCAGCACATGTTCAGCAGACTAAAGGTCGAGAAATGTACCACGCTGGAACATTTGATCTTTTAGTTATTCTTCCGGCGCGGAAGTATTCTTGGGAAGCGAATGGGATTGTTTTGCTCGCCAAAGGAATGCGCCACGCTTGCCGACGCCAACGCGAACGGCCACGCGCTCAGCAGCGCGACGGATCGCCAAGAACTGATTTGGTCGCTTCAATCCGGTCGCGCGCGGATAGCACCAATGGAATAGCTCGCCAGTCGTCAGAGAAGCCCCAGGATGCGCCAGAAACGCGCGGCAGACCCGACGCTGTATTTTTCCGAGCATCTTATTGCCGAGCCGCTAACCGGCTCGCAACAGCAGCGCGGTTCAAGCCGATTTGCCCCACCTGATTTTTAGCCCGCAAGTCTGCCACGCCACACCCCACACCCCTAAGGGGGTGGTGGTGAGGCAAGTGGACAGCCTCACTTGCAACGCATCTGCCACACCTGAGGTGAGGCAAGTGGGGCAGGTTATTCATCATCCTCTCTCACTTCGACAAACTTCCGAATATTCCGCTTCTCGTCCTCTCCTTCGACCACAACCAAAGAACCCGCAGCACGCCATACGTTGAGCATTGCGATAATCTTGGTCTTGTCCGCCTTGTTGCCGGCGTCCATGTCCAGCGCCTCCGCTACGGCCTTACCGACCCATGCCGTTGCCTGGACATTCTCGCGCCACCTTGCGGAGCGGATGACGCGCGCTACCTTGTCGAAGTCTGCACCAGTGATGCCGTCGAGCGGGTCAGGCCATTTCCATTGCGTCACGATGCCAACGCTATCGCCAGGACTGCCGAGCGGACCATTGCCAAGGTCCACGCTTTCCAGCTTGAACCAGTCCGACTTGTCGGCTGGCGGTTGAAGGTTGGCCTTATCGTTGAACGTGCGGAAAAACAACCGGTGATTTTCGACCCCGGCGCGCTCGCCTTCCTCTTTCGACATGCGGTTGACGGCGCGCACTACCCGGCAGGCATCGGTCTTGGATTTGGCTCCGCGTGACGATTCCACCGTTACCTCGCTCTCGGTCCCGCCCATCTTGCGGGTATGGTCGACCAGATGAACGGCGCAGTTGCCCTTGTCCGCGACCTTGCCCCATTCCTTGACGATCAGGTCCATGGCGGCGTTGTCGTTTTCCCCGATCCCCTGAAAGCATGAAACAAAGGGATCGACGATAACGACGTCAATTCGACGGCTGCGGATTTCCTCGGTCAGGCCATCGACCACCGGGCGCATGATCGTGGCACCGTTTTTGGTCTCCTGTGCGATGACAAGCGGCTGGTCGCGCCCGCTGTCCACGAATAGCCGATCGCCAATATCGTCAGGCGTCAATTTGTAGCGCAGCGCAGCCGCCTGAATTTTCCGTTCGGTCTCTTCCTGGGGATCCTCCAAATTCCACAGCCAGACACGCAACTGCTTGGGTGGGGTGACGCCGAGTAAGTCTTTGCCAGATACCTTCGCCAATGCTTCGACTGCGATCAGCGATGACTTGCCGACGCCGCCGGGCGAGATGGTCGCGGTGACGAATTTTCGCACCAGCAGGTAGCCGTAGAGCCAGTCGCGCCGCGCGCTAGCTTCCGGCGGCTTCCAGATGTACGGCGTTGCCTGAACGGCAGGACGGGGCTTGCCGTCATCCTCATACGGCGTGGCTTCCGCCGACATGATCGCGCTGGCGATAACGTTCTGAACCGTATCAGCGCTGTGCGCCTCAACAAGGCCGGTGCTTTCGGCTGCGTCCCAAAGGCAACCCTCAATATCGTCATCTGCCAGCAGGCCATTCCAGCGCAGCCTTGCGTAGCGCTTGGCGAGCTTGGGCAACTGCATTAGGCCGTCGTCAGGATCACGACCGGACAACAGATGCCGTGCCTTCGCAAGTTCTGTCCGCGCCAACGTCGGCGTTAGTTGCGCCATCGGAGGGAATGAGACTGGCGCTGCCGTCATGCAACGTAGTCCTCCCAAAATTCAATCCGGCGCTGGGTGGCGCGCTCGATGTCATGAGCACCCTTCAGCATACGGTCTTTGATCGTGCGCAATTGGCCCGGATCAAATCCGTCAAGGTCGCTATGCTCAACGACAAAATCGATGATGGAATTGAGCTGGCAAAGAATTTGATTCATGCCGCCAGCCCTCCCGCTTCGACGCGGTCAAGCTCTGATGCGGGAATGCCGGTACGGCCCGGACTGAGTTTGATGGTCTTGATCTTCTGTGCGGCGATCATCCGCCACACGGTGCGCTCGGAAATTCCAAGCTCGCCAGCGAAAAGCTGGACGGTGTAGACGCGGCGCGTTCTGCGCTGCTGGTGATGGTCCATTGCCATGGCTCCGTGAGTTGACATGGCATGGCATT
>JAFEFK010000051.1 GCA_018240625.1 Pseudomonadota bacterium | reverse complement strand
GAGCGCAATGCCAAGAAAGCCGCCTTCTTGCGAGAGGCGATTCGCGTGACCGGCGCGCCAGGCGTCATCCACCTATCCGACATCGGGGATTATGTGGATAGGTCGGATAACCGGATCGATTGCGTGACCGCGCGTGCGCTGGCACCGCTACAGATGTTACTCGGCTTTGCAGAACCGTTGGTGAAACAAGGCACCAAGGCGTTGTTTCTTAAGGGTCAAGATGTAGATGCTGAATTGACGGAAGCTACTAAATATTGGAATATTCACCCTCGCCTTCATTCCAGCCGCACCGGCGGACATGGCTGGATCGTCGAACTCGATCGGATCGAGCGGCGCGACAATCCCCCGCCAAAGTAAGTCGGCGCGTCATGACCGTAATTGATGAGATTTATCAAGAGGATAAGTCGTCCACTCCGCCCCCTCATCCGCGGATTATTTCGCTCGCCAACCAGAAGGGTGGCGTCGGCAAGACGACGACGGCGATCAATCTCGGCACGGCGCTGGCGGCGATCGGCGAGCGCGTCCTGATCGTCGATCTCGATCCGCAAGGCAACGCGTCGACCGGCCTCGGCATCGACCGGCGCAATCGCAATGTCTCCACTTACGACGTGCTGATCGGCGAAGCGCCGCTGCGCGATGCGGTGGTTGCGACCGCGGTGCCGCGTCTGCACATCGCGGCATCCACCATGGATCTCTCCGGCCTCGAGCTTGAGCTCGGCACGACAAAAGATCGCGCGTTTCGTTTGCGCGACGCCATCGCGGCGCTGAACACCAACATCACGGCGGAGTCCGATTACACCTACGTGCTGATCGACTGTCCGCCGTCGCTCAATCTTCTCACCGTCAACGCGATGGCGGCGTCGGATGCGATCCTCGTGCCGCTCCAGTGCGAATTCTTTGCGCTCGAAGGATTGTCGCAACTGCTGCAGACGGTGGAGCAGGTGCGCTCCACGCTCAATCCGAATCTGTCGATCCACGGCATCGTGCTGACCATGTTCGACTCGCGCAACAACCTGTCGAACCAGGTGGTCGCCGACGTGCGCCAGTTCATGGGCTCGAAAGTCTACGACACCATGATCCCGCGCAACGTGCGCATCTCGGAAGCGCCGTCCTACGGCAAGCCGGTGCTGGTCTACGATCTCAAATGCACGGGCAGCGAAGCGTATCTGAAACTCGCGACGGAAGTGATCCAGCGCGAACGCGAACTGCGCACGGCGCATTAGGATTCTTTCATGCGTGTGCCGCGTGACGAACAAAAGGGAGTGGCCTCTCCGTTCCCTCCCCCCTTGCGGGGGAGGGTCAGGGAGGGGGGTGAGCAACAGAGAGCGCAAGTCCTGTTGACCTCCACCCCCGACCCCTCCCCGCAAGGCGGAGGAGCGAGAACCGCGTACTGCGCGACTCGTCGACATCCACTACATACTTTTGATCCGGAGTACCGCGCGTGAATCCAAGGGAGCTGGCGATGGCCGACGAAGCGCGTTCGCGATTGGGGCGCGGTCTTGCAAGTCTGATCGGAGACGTCGGCGGCGAAGCCGCGCACGTCGATCGCCCGCGGGCGCAGCGCAAGGTGCCGATCGAATTCCTCAAAGCCAACCCGCGCAATCCGCGCCGCGCATTTTCCGATGCCGAGCTTGGCGAATTGTCCGACTCCATCAAACAGCACGGCGTGATCCAGCCGATCGTGGTGCGTCCGGTGAAGGGCGCGCAGGATCGCTACGAGATCATTGCCGGTGAGCGCCGCTGGCGCGCATCGCAGCTCGCCGGTCTGCACGAAGTTCCGATCGTACACGTCGACGTCAGCGATGCCGTCGCGCTCGAATTCGCGATCATCGAGAACGTGCAGCGCGAAGACCTCAATGCGATGGAAGAATCGCAGGGCTATCACGCGCTCGCCGACGATTTCAAACACAGCCAGGACGAGATCGCGAAGCTTGTCGGCAAGAGCCGCAGCCATGTCGCCAACATGATGCGGCTGACGAAATTGCCCGACGACGTGCAGGCGTTGATCGCATCGGGGGATTTGTCGGCGGGGCATGCGCGCGCGCTGATCGGCGTGCCTGATGCTTCAAGCGCCGCGAAACGCATCGTCGCCGAAGGACTCAATGTGCGACAGGCCGAGGCGCTGGCGCATGAGGAGGGCGTGCCTGAACGCAAGCCGCAGAAGCCGCGTGCCGGCAAGACGCAGAAAGACCCCGACACGCTCGCGCTGGAAAAGCGAGTCAGCGACGCGCTCGGCCTCGCGGTGACGGTCGATCACAGGAATCCCGGCGGCGTCGTGCAGATCCGCTATCGCGATCTCGAACAGCTCGACGAGATTTTGAAGCGTCTGGATAAGTAAGGGGTGAGGTGTCTCCCTTAACCTCGCCCCGCTTGCGGGGAGAGGTCGGTGCGAAGCGCTGGGTGAGGGGCAACGCACTGCGCGCACCCCATCGTTGGCATTTGTGAATAGAGAGCCGCTCACCCCAACCCTCTTCCCGCAAGCGGGGCGAGGGAGAAGAAGCCCTACCAAATTCCTGGGATCAGCCGATATCGAGTCGTCTGCTGATATGCGGTATAGCCTGGCAGATCGCGGGCGAGGAAATTCTCCTCGTCGAGCAGCCGCCAGATTAGCGGCGGCAGGATTGCCAGGACGACGAGCAGTCCCCACCACGAGCCCAGCGCTATTGGGATGCCAG
>JAFEFK010000519.1 GCA_018240625.1 Pseudomonadota bacterium | reverse complement strand
GGGCGGCCGAACTTGATCGCGCCGATCAGCTTGCGATGATTGACCTCAATATCCGAGCGCTGACGGATCTGACGCTGCGGTTTTCTGAAAGCCTTATCCGTTTGCGCGGGGGCATTCTCAATGTCGGATCGATCGCCGGATTTCTGCCGGGGCCCGGCATGGCTGTTTACTATGCGTCAAAAGCCTATGTCTTGTCGTTCAGCGAGGCGCTGCGGGGCGAACTCGGCCCTCGCGGCGTCCGCGTCACCGTGATTTGTCCCGGCCCGGTGCCGTCGGGGTTTCAGGCGCGGGCGGGCGTGAAGCCCGGCTTTGACTCCGCGATCCTGAACGTGTCCCCGGAGGACGTCGCTCGCGATGGCTATCGCGGCCTGATGGCCGACAAAAGGGCGGTTTTGCCCGGTCTCGGGATCAAGATCGTGCCGTTCCTGCTAAGGCTGTTCCCACGCGGGTTCATCCTGCGGTCGGTGGCCGGTTTCCAGATGCGGAAACGGTCGTAACGCAGGGCGACCGTGTGGCCCGCAGCTTGCTTTGACAAATATTGTTAGGACTTTGCGTGCACACTTCGGTGTCGCGCGATGCACATGGTTCGGTCGATGTCGTTTCAGCCACTCAGGTTTGGCTCTGGCGCTGCGTGGGAAACCGCGCCGCGGCGCTGCGCCGTTGCAGCGGCTCGGCTGCCGGTCCTGATCGTCTTGCATCAGGAGACATCGACGCCTGGACGGGTCGGCAACGCGCTCCGAGCAATGGGGCATTCGCTGGATATTCGCCGTCCGCGCTTCGGCGATCCGCTTCCGCGCACGCTGGACAATCACGCAGGGGCCATCATGTTCGGCGGTCCGATGAGTGCCAACGATCCGGACCAGTATCTTCGGAAGGAGATCGGCTGGATTGCCGTGCCGCTGCGGGAGCGACGGCCCTTTCTCGGAATTTGCCTTGGCGCCCAGATGCTCGCCATGCACCTTGGGGCGAGGGTTGCGCCCCACCCGCAGGGCCGGGTGCAGATCGGATACTACCCGATCCGGCCGACCGTCGCCGGTCACGCCG
>JAFEFK010000518.1 GCA_018240625.1 Pseudomonadota bacterium | reverse complement strand
TAATCGGAAATCTTGCTGAGCAGTTCGTCGTTCTTCATGGGGCCGGATGGGTGGGCAGCGGAAGTTGACCCATCCCTCCTAACACCATCGGCCCACGAATGAAATCCAGCCTGCGGGCAAGCTGGTTAGCCGCTCCGCCGTCCGGCGGCGGGCTGTGCCAGATAGGCGAGATGCTTCATCTCCCGCCGTCCGCGCGTCACCGTATCCAGCACCAGCCCCGATGAGATCGACAACATGGCCAGGATCGTCAGGCCCATCGACAGCACGGCCGTCGGCAGCCGCGGAACGATACCCTGCTCGAGAAAAGTCATGATCACCGGGATCGCGAGGCCAACCGACACGAGCATCAGGCAGAAGCCGATCGTCGCAAAGAAACGCAGCGGCTTTTCCGAACGATAGAGTTTCAGCATGGTGTTCAGGATACGAAATCCGTCCCGCCAGGTGTTGAGTTTGCTGAACGAGCCGTCAGGCCGTTCGTAATAGGGCGTCGCCAGTTCAGCCACCGGCATCGCGAGCTCAAGCGCATGGACACTCAACTCGGTTTCGATCTCGAAGCCGTCCGACAACACCGGAAACGATTTGACGAAGCGGCGCGAAAACACGCGGTAGCCCGACAACACATCCTTGAACGCCTGACCGAACACGAGCGACAGAAAGCCGGTGAGCATCCGGTTGCCGATGCGATGGCCGGGCCGGTACGCCGCCTCAGCCTGATCGACGCGAAGACCGACCACCATGTCGAGATGCTCGTTTTGTAACATCTCGATCATGCGCGGCGCGCTCGCCGCATCGTAGGTCGCATCGCCATCGACCAGCACGTAGATATCCGCATCGATGTCCGCGAACATCCGCCGGACCACATGACCTTTGCCTTGACGCCGCTCGACGCGCACCTCCGCGCCCGCGTCCAGAGCGACAGCCGTTGTCCGGTCCGATGAATTGTTGTCGTATACAAACACTTCAGCGTCAGGCAGCGCGGTGCGAAAATCGGACACCACCGTCGCGACCGCGGCTTCCTCATTGAAACAGGGAACGAGAACGGCAACGCGCGAACGTGCGACCTGTTCTTGCGGAAATTCGCGCTGCGCAAAGTCGTGCAGCGCCTGCGCCATCCCCGCAAGATCGCCACGCTGACCCGGGATACGCTTTACATCCGGCACGGCCGCCATCGAACGTCCTTAAGAAATCGTTAGGGCTTTGGCCCGCGATCATAAGGACGGTTCGCTAACGATCTCTAACGTCCCGGCGCAAATCCCGACCAATCCCGTCAAGACGCGAGGGTTCAGCCCCAAACCTCCTGCGCGACATCGACTGCGAGGCGCAGTTTTGCCCACTGCTCGTCTTCGCTCAGCACGTTGCCTTCCTCGGTCGAGGCAAAACCGCACTGCGGCGACACCGCGAGTTGCTCCAGTGGCGCGAACTTCGCCGCCTCTTGCAGACGCCGCTTGACATCCTCCTTCTTTTCGAGTTCGCCGAATTTGGAGGTGATGACGCCGACGACAACGACCTTGTTGCCTTTTGGCAGAAACCGCAGCGGCTCAAAACCGCCGGCGCGGTCGGAATCGTATTCGAGGAAGTAGCCATCGTAGTTGATCTTGCCGAGCAGCGTTTCTGCCACCGGCTCGTAGCCGCCCGACGAAATCCAGGTCGAGCGGAAATTGCCGCGGCAGACATGCGTGGTGATCACCATATCGGCGGGACGTTCCGCAATCGCATAGTTGATGACGCGCTCATAGATATCCTGCAAGCCGTCCGGCTGGTCGCCGCGCTCGCGCGATTTCTGCAATTCGTCCTGCGAACACAGATAGGCCCACACCGTATCGTCGAACTGCAGGTAGCGGCAGCCCGCGTCATAAAACGCCTTCACCGCCTTGCGATAGGTCTTTGCCAGATCCTCGTAGAACGCCTCGAGATCCGGATAGACATCCTTCGAAATCGCTTTGCGGCCGCCGCGGAAGTGCAACACCGCCGGGGACGGGATCGTCATCTTGGCCGTGACATGCGCGATGTCGCACTGCTTCTTGAGGAAGCGGAAATGATCCAGCATCGGATGATCGTTAGGGAAATCCAGCTTGCCGATGACGCGGATCGCGTCGTGACGGGTCTGCACGCCCGCGAACTGAATGCCAGTATCGGGATGGAACAGTTCGCATCCGGTCAAATGGCTGAGGAAATCGAAATGCCACCACGAGCGGCGGAATTCGCCGTCGGTGGCGAGTTTCAATCCAAGCGAAGCCTGCTTGTGCACGACCTTTTCGATCTCGAGGTCTTCCGCCTTGCGCAGATCCTCTGCCGAGATCTCGCCCTTTTCGAGTTTGGCGCGGGCTTCCTTGATACGCGGCGGGCGTAACAGGCTGCCCACTTCATCGGCACGAAAAGGCGGTTTGGTTCTTTGCATGATCATATTCCTCAAGGTATTTTGAACCTAGATCGTCATTGCGAGCGTAGCGAAGCAATCCAGAGACGACAAGCAAAGGCTGGATTGCTTCGCTACGCTCGCAATAACGCGATTGAGACGCCATCCTCACGTCTTTCCTCCGACGCCGAGGAAACGCTCCAGCGGTGTGGCATCCGCCTGCAACGCCTTGCTTGTTGCTTCGTGCACGATGGCCCCGCGATCGAGGATCACAACGCGATCGGCGAGGCGAAGAATCTTGTAGGCATTTTGCTCAACGATGATCGAGCAGATGCCGCCAGCGCGGGTAATCTTGGCGAGCGCGGTGAGCAGTTCCTCGACGATAATAGGCGCCAGCCCTTCGGTCGGCTCGTCGAGCAGCAGCACGCGCGGATTGAGCGTCAGCGCCCGTCCAATTGCAAGCATCTGCTGCTCGCCGCCGGATAGCTGGTTACCGAAATTTTTGCGACGCTCCTTCAGCCGCGGAAACATCCCATAGACTTTGTCCACGGTCCAGGGCCCGGGCTGTGCGACGGCCGTCATGTTCTCTTCCACCGTCAGCGAACGAAAGATGTTGCGCTCCTGCGGCACCCAGCCGATCCCGGCCCGCGCGCGCTGGTCGGGACGTAGCGCGGTGATGTCCCGGTCGCCAAGCCTGATGGTGCCGCCGAAGCGGCGCGTCACGCCGACGATGGAATTGATGAGCGTGGTTTTTCCAGTGCCGTTGCGGCCCAGCAGCGCCAGCACCTGACCTTCCGCGAGATCGAGCGTCATCTTCGGCAGCACCACGGCATCGCCATAGCCGGCGCGGAGATCGCCGATTCGCAGGAGATCAGGCATTGGCGCCCTCACCGAGATAAACCGCCTTGACGCGAGAATCGCGCGCCACCTCGTCCGGCGGACCTTCGACCAGCAGTGCGCCGGCCACCAGCACCGAAATCCGGTCCGCAAAGCTAAAGACGAGGTCCATGTCGTGCTCGATCAGCAGCACGGTGACGTCACGCGGAAGCGATGCGACCGCCGCAAGAATGTCATGACGTTCGCTTTCGGGAACGCCCGCCGCCGGCTCGTCGAGCAGCAGCACGCGTGGCTTTGTGGCGATCGCGACGGCGATCTCGAGCAATCGCTGTTTTCCATAAGGTAACGTCGCCGTCGGTTCATTCATCACGTCGAGCAAATGAAACCGGGCGAGATTTTTTGCGATTTCGTCGTTGACGTCGGCGCGCGTACCCATGCGCCGCCACCAATCGCCGCCATGTCCGAGACGTTCGGAGACCGCAAGACCGATCGTCTCCAGCGGCGTGAGATCGGGATAGAGCTGATTGATCTGAAAGGTGCGCGACAAGCCGCGCAGCACGCGCGTGTGAACCGGAAGACCGGTAATGTCCGCACCCTCGAGTAAGATTTTTCCACTGTTCGGCTTTAGAACGCCGGTCAGCAGATTGATGACGGTGGTCTTGCCCGCACCATTGGGGCCGATCAGCGCGTGGCGTGCCCCGGCTTCGATCTTGAGCGACAGGTCGCGAGTAACAGCGAGACCTCCGAACGCTTTCTCCAGACCAATGGTTTCCAGCGCGACCGTCATGACGCATCACCCCCGGAAGGGGCTGCTGATGGCTTTCCACCACCGAACGGCCGCATGACAAGCTGCGGCAACCACATTACCCAACGATGCAGCCGTTCGCGGCCGAGCAGCACGATCACCACCAGCACCAGACCGATCCAGAACTGCCAGTATTGCGGCGTGATCGACGAGAACACATCGAGCAACACCTTGAACACCACCGCACCGATCAAACCGCCGTAGAGATAGCCGGTGCCACCGAGCACCAGTACCAGCATCAGATCGGCCGACCGCTCGAACGAGAAAACATCGAGCGAGGCCAGCGCCGTGGTCTGGGTGAACAACGCGCCCGCGATACCGGCATAAAACGCGGCGAGCGTGTAGATCGCCACCAGCCGCCGGTTGACCGGAATGCCGATGGCCGCGGCGCGCAGCGGATTGTTGCGGATCGCCCGCAGCGACAACCCGAATGGCGAGTGAACGATACGCCGCGCGCCCAGGAACAGAACGAACAGCACTGCGAGCGTGTAGAAGAATCCGACCTTGCCAAAAATATCGAAAGCGAAGATTCCGAGGATCGGCTTCATCTCGATGCCCTGCAACCCGTCGGTGCCTCCGGTGATATCAGAGAATCGTTCGCCGAGCGCCTCAAGCAAGAGCGCGATCCCGAGCGTCACCATGAGGCGTGTCAGATCAACGCCGCGAATAACCAGGAAGCTGGTGAAGAACCCGAGTACGGCTGCGGTCAGGCCTGCGGCCAGCAGCGCAAGCACAGGTTCTGCGATGACGTCATGCAACGCGAGCAACCCCGCACAGTAGGCCCCGACGCCGAAAAATGCAGCGTGGCCGAGCGACACGATGCCCGCATACCCAAG
>JAFEFK010000517.1 GCA_018240625.1 Pseudomonadota bacterium | reverse complement strand
GGTTCCGTGAATGTACCTGTTACAACAGGTGAAATCTGGAACATTTGGCTGGAACACCCTGAACTGGCATCGTCGGTCGACTTCATCGCAGCCCACATCCTTCCCTATTGGGAAGGATTCTCCAGCAAACAGGCCGTGGATCAGGCCCTGATCATCTATCAAAAGCTGCGTGACGCCTTCCCCGGCAAACGCATCGTGATCGCCGAATTCGGCTGGCCGAGCGCGGGATACAACCTCAAGAACGCCGATCCGGGCCCGTTCCAGCAGGCGGTTACGCTGCGTAACTTTGTCACCAAGGCCGAGTCGATCGGCATGGAGTACAATATCGTAGAGGCCATCGATCAGCCCTGGAAGTTCTTTGAGGGCGGCGTCGGCCCCTACTGGGGCATTCTCAACGCGGATCGCCAACCGAAGTTTTCCTGGACAGGTCCCATTGTCGATCAGGACTATTGGAAACTCGCGGGCATTGCGCTTCTGATCGGAATTCTGCTGTCGCTGCCTATTCTGCGGCTCGTCTATCCCACTGTCATGCAGGCCCTCCTGCTCTCGGCGGCCGCCAACGGTGTCGGCGCCTGGGTAGCGACGGTCTTTGCTTTCTGGACCGGCCATTATTTTGTTTTCGGATCGGCGTTCGCGCTGACGCTCGGTCTGATTCTGCTGGTGCCACTGATCCTGATTGCGATGGCGCGGATCGAGGAGATCGCGGCGATCGCGTTCGGCCGGGTACCCCGACGATTGCTTGGGCGCGAGGCTGTTGCGGCGGCTGTGACGACCGAAACGTCCTCGCCGAAAGTTTCGATCCACGTGCCCGCATATTTCGAACCGCCCGAAATGCTCAAGCAGACGCTCGATGCGGTCGCCCGCCTCGACTATCCGAATTTCGAATGCGTCGTCATCATCAACAACACGCCCGACCCGGCGTTCTGGCAGCCGATCCAGGATCATTGCCGCGCGCTGGGCGAACGCTTCAAATTCATCAACGCCGAAAAGGTCCAGGGTTTTAAGGCCGGCGCGTTGCGCATTGCCATGGATCGCACCGCCGCCGACGCGGAGATCATCGGCATCATCGACGCCGATTATGTGGTGCAGCCGGACTGGCTCAAGGATCTGGTGCCGGCCTTCAAGGATCCGCGCGTCGGCCTCGTTCAGGCTCCGCAGGATCATCGCGATGGCGACCGCTCCCTGATGCACTATGTCATGAATGGCGAATATGCCGGCTTCTTTGACATCGGCATGGTCCAGCGCAACGAAGCCAACGCAATCATTGTCCACGGTACGATGTGCCTGATCCGGCGTGCCGCGATGGATATGGCCGGTGGCTGGGCTGGCGACACTATTTGCGAAGATACCGATCTTGGTCTTGCCATCATCGAGCACGGCTGGGTGACGCACTACACCAACACGCGCTATGGCTACGGCCTGCTGCCCGACACCTATGAGGCGTTCAAAAAACAACGCCATCGCTGGGCCTATGGCGGCTTCCAGATCGTCAAGAAGCACTGGCGCCGCTTTCTTCCCGGCGCGAGCCGGCTGTCGCAGGATCAGAAACGCGAGTTCACGCTCGGTTGGCTGAACTGGCTCGGCGCCGAAAGCCTCGGCGTTCTCGTTGCGATTCTGAATCTGATCTGGGTTCCCATCGTGGCCTTCGCCGACATCGCTATCCCCGACAAGATTCTGACGCTGCCCATTATCGCAGCGTTTGTGGTTTCTCTCCTTCATTTCGTGACGCTTTACCGATTGCGTGTGCCGGTCAAAACCGCGCAGATGCTGGGCGCCATGGTCGCCGCCATGTCGGTTCAATGGACCGTGTGCAGGGCTGTCGCGCAGGGGTTGATCACGGAGCATCTTGCGTTCGCGCGCACCTCCAAAGGCGGCCTGTCGCGGATGTCGATCGAATTTCAGGCGTTCTGGGAGGCCGTGATCGGTGTTCTCCTGCTGGTCGGGGCCGCCGTGCTGATCGTCTCCAATCAGTACAAGGAAGTCCGCGAGATCTATATCTTCGCAGGCGTGCTGGTGCTGGAAAGCCTGCCCTTCCTGTCCGCGGTCGCGATCGCGATCCTGGAGAACTCGCGCATCAACGAGTTTTCGTTCTGGCGCCATGCCCGCATCCGCAGCGCCGAGTTGATCGGATTTCGCCCGGCGCCGATGCCGACGAGCGTGGCGCCGCCGGTCGCTACCGAGATTCATCGCGAGGCGAGTTGATCCGGCTGTATTTAGCCTGCAGGCCGCTTGAGAATTTGCCTTTAAGGTCCCGATTCCGGTGAAATATCTGGAGTGTCCCGAGCCAAAGCCGGACGCTATTGACCGGCGCGGGCGGGGCCCCTACACAGCGCGGCACGTGAGCGCGTAGCTCAGGCGGTAGAGCACGTGACTTTTAATCATGGGGTCGAGGGTTCGAGTCCCTCCGCGCTCACCATGACTCCTGAAAATGTAACGACAGGCCTGTCTCGACGCGGACAGGGAATCGCAGCAAGAATGACGCCGCGTCCAGGTGCGCTTCCGCTGCGAAAGGATACGGAATGTATTTCGTTGCCGGTCTGTTGGTTGTCCTGTCCGGACTCTTTTACGCT
>JAFEFK010000516.1 GCA_018240625.1 Pseudomonadota bacterium | reverse complement strand
GCGTTTTCTTCACGCGAACCGGTAGCCACTTCGCTCGAAAAAACGCTCTCGTCACGGAGCCGGGATGCCGACGTTCTCAGGTAAAAGCAATTTCGCAATCATCGTGGCGGCGCTTTGCCTGAGCTGGACGGCTGCCCACGCTCAAAGCGAGCCGGTGAGATATTGGGTTCCCTTTGGGCCATTCGGTTACGGCGGCGGTGCAACCGACGTCGCGAGCGCCGAGACCTACGGCAGCTTTCCTGGCTTCGACGCCGGCCAGGCCGAGAAGAGCGGATTTTCGATCAGAAGTTATAGCGCTCCCGTCAGTTCAATGATGAGCGGCTTTGCGTGGAACGGCATCGGCAGTGCGAACGCGTTGGGCAGCTTCAGCTCGCTGTCCTACGGGAGTACGCAGTTCGGCTATAACTTCAAAGGTATGGGTGACATGCCGGTCACCCTGTTCGGCGGTGTCGATACGCTGAAATACAACCCGGATGTCTTCAGCGCGACGATGTCGCAGGGTTTCGGAAACGGAACGCCCGCCGCCACCGGCGTCCACGCCGGCGTCGAGATCCGGCCGACATCGAACCTGAGCTTGTCGTTCTCGGCAGGCTTCACGCAGCAGCAATCGGACCTCGCCGACACCGACATCCGCTCGAGCCTGCTGCCACGGGAGCTGGGCGGACAACGATAAGTCGTGATGATTCAGGTCGCATCAGCTTCGCGGTCATTGCGGGCTCGTGACACCATTGGCTCTCGCCAATCTTGGGCGTGAAGCGAAGCTATCCAGGAACCAGGAAACAAGACTGGATTGCTTCGTCGCGCCGGGACGACGCAGCGCGTCGCCCTCAAGCTCCTCGCAATGACGAGAATTCAGCAACAACGTATCGAAGGTGTCGTCCGTGATCGCGTCTCAGTTGTTCTTCAGCGCGACGCGGAATTCGGCTTCGGTCTTCGCCTTCACTTCGTCGAGCGTGACGCCATCGGCGAGTTCGATCAGCGCCATGCCGTCGTTGCCGTGCTTGTCGATGGTGAATACCGCGAGATCGGTGACGACCATGTCGACCACCTTCTCGCCGGTCAGCGGCAGGTTGCATTGCTTCAGCAACTTCGCACCATCCTTGGCGGAATGCTCCATCACGACCACGACGCGCTTGACGCCGGCGACGAGATCCATCGCGCCGCCCATGCCCTTGACCATCTTGCCGGGGATCATCCAGTTGGCGAGATCGCCGTTCTGCGCCACCTGCATCGCGCCGAGAATCGACAGGTCGATGTGCCCGCCGCGCACCATGGCGAAAGAGTCGGAGGAGGAGAAATAGCTGGTCGACGGCAATTCACTGACGGTCTGCTTGCCGGCGTTGATGAGGTCGGGGTCTTCCTCGCCCTCATAGGGAAAGGGGCCCATGCCGAGCATGCCGTTCTCGCTCTGCAAATTCACGTCGATGCCGTCGGGGATGAAGTTCGAGACCAGCGTCGGAATGCCGATGCCGAGATTGACGTAAAAGCCGTCGCGCAATTCCTTGGCGGCGCGCGCTGCCATCTGCTCACGGGTCCAGGCCATGTGGGGCTCCTGTCTGATAGTGGTATCTCGTCATTGCGAGGAGCGAAGCGACGAAGCAATCCAGTCTTCTTGTGCGGCTCTGGATTGCTTCGCTGCGCTCGCAATGACGGTGTGTGACAACGCTGTAGTCTATGCCGCGGGACGCGGGCGGGTGTTGCGGAATTCGATGCGCTTCTT
>JAFEFK010000515.1 GCA_018240625.1 Pseudomonadota bacterium | reverse complement strand
CTTGCAGGTCGAGTTTGGTTCCCGGCGAAACCCGCGCCACGATCACGCGCGGTATCGGCAGATCATCGAGCGACAGAGCGCTCCCGAGCCAAGGTTCCAAAAGCTTGCCCGACTCCTCCTTGGTGTAAGGCCGGACGTCAACAATGCCCGGCTGCGTGCGCATCGCATTCGCTACCGCCGCCACATCGCGGTCGAGATCGCGCCCGGCGACCGGTTTGACCTGAATGGTAATTTCGCTGGCGACCTCGGACTGCCATTCCGCCGCCGACGCGCTGACCAGCAGGACCACGCCGGTCGTGACCGACGCCAGAAACGTCATGATGGCGACAACAGCCACCAGCGCGCGGCCCGCGATCGATGCGCGCGGCACGATCGGCGACAGGTTGCGCGCACGCGCCGTCACCTGCGGGCGTTCCTGCCCCAGATCCATCAGCACGCCGTGCTCGTCGCCCGCATTACTCATAGATGTGGAGCCGTCCCTGATGCAACACCAGCCGCCGCGCATCGTATTGATCCATCAGCGTGATGTCATGCGTTGCGATGATGACCGCCGTGCCGGACTTGTTCAATTCGATGAACAGGCGAAGCAATCGCCGTCCGAGAGTCGGATCGACGTTGCCGGTCGGCTCGTCCGCCAGCAACAGGTGCGGCCGTGCGATCACTGCGCGGGCGATCGCCGCGCGCTGCTTCTCGCCGCCGGACAGGATCGGCGGCAGCGCGTCCATTCGCTCCCCGAGTCCCACCCATTTCAGGAGATCGATCACCTCACGCCGGTAGCTCGATTCGTCGCGCCCCATCACACGGAACGGCAGTGCGACGTTTTCATAGGTAGTCATGTGGTCGAGCAGGCGAAAGTCCTGCAACACGATGCCGATGCGCTTGCGCAGATCGGCGATCGCATCCTTGCTCAGCAGCGACACATCCTGACCGAACAGATTGACCAGCCCGCGCGTCGGCCGCAGCGACAGGAACAACAGCCGCAGCAGAGACGTCTTGCCGGCGCCGGAAGGGCCGGTCAGAAACTGGAACGAATGGGCCGGAATCTGGAAACTGAGGTCGCGCAGAATCTCCGGGCCAAGCCCGTAACGCAAACCGACATTTTCGAACCGGACCAAGTTCTAGTGTCCCGAATCCAAAGTTCGCAACATTTTCAGCACGTCCTTTCGCGAACTTT
>JAFEFK010000514.1 GCA_018240625.1 Pseudomonadota bacterium | reverse complement strand
AGCCGTTATCGGGGACGATGAAGCCGTAGCCCTTTGAAGCATCGAACCATTTGATGACGCCGCTGATCTCGACAAGGTTCGCGGCAGCATCGTCCAGGCCCGCAAACGGATCCATTCCGGAGCTGCGATCCGCCGCTCCAGAAAAGTCCTTCGGACCAAAACTGTTGGCTCCGGCCCCGCTTGTTGCCGGACCTCCGAACTTCTTGGACTCAAAACCGTCCGACCCCATGACCCCGGACCCCACACGTCACTACGGCGTGCCGTCCATGCGGCACCGCCATTCACGGGCCCATCGATGACAATTCATGACGCCGCCGCGCGAATCTTGCGAATCAAAAGATAACACTCTCGTCCGAGGGACAAAGCCAAAAAACAATTTCACCGGGAACTATGAACAGCCTTGCACGCAACCGACTCGTTTCCCGTCAGTTGCCGACGAAAGGTCCGAGTGTTTCGCCGATATCATGACGGATGACGAGATCAGCCAGTGCGTCTTGCTCAGTGGACTCATTATTGATGATCACGAGCTTTGCTCCGCAATTTTTGGCCAGCATGGGGAAACCGGCGGCTGGCCAGACCACCAGCGACGATCCGATCGCCAGAAACAGATCGCAATGCTGGGAGAGTTCTCGGGCTCGCTGCATGGCATCTTCGGGCATGGCCTGACCGAAAGAGACTGTCGCGGTTTTAACGGGCTGCTCGCATTCCGGACAGAACGGTGCCGCCCCGGTCACATCGAACCGCTCTCTGGCCCAAACCAGATCGTAGGATCGCTCGCATCCGATGCAGCGTGCGTACGTGGTATTGCCGTGCAACTCCACGACATCGTCGGCTGCGAGGCCTGAAGCCTGATGCAGATTATCGATATTCTGGGTGATGACGGCAGGAATCTTTCCTGCCTTGTAGAGCGCGGCGAGCGCCCGATGGCCCCGTCCCGGTTTTGCGGCAGTGAAAACCGGCTCCATCGCAAACCGGCGACGCCACGATTCATCGCGGGCCTCCTGACTGGCAACAAATTCATCGTAGGGAATCGGCCGGTTACGGCTCCATAAACCGCCCGGCGAGCGAAAGTCGGGGATTCCGCATTCCGTTGAAATCCCGGCGCCGGTAAACGGCAGGATGGTGGTCGCCGCAGCGATCATGTCGCCGAGTTGCTCCACGCCCGAGCGAAGATCT
>JAFEFK010000513.1 GCA_018240625.1 Pseudomonadota bacterium | reverse complement strand
GGCCGGGTTTCTCGCCCTGCTACTTCTTGTCGCGCCGACCCTTCTCCAAGCCCAGGGCTTGGTCAAAGGCGTCGAGGACGGCGCCAAGGCCGGCAATAAGGCGGCCGGACCTGTCGGCGGCGTCCTTGGCGGCGCGATCGGCGGTGTCGTCGGCGCAGTCACCGGTGTGCTTGGCGCAGGTGGAAATAACGGCAATGTGCAAGGGCCGGTGCAGGAAGGTCGTCAGCAGAAGGAGGGTCAGCAGGGGCCGTCCGAAAAACCGGCAAAGGACGCCAAGGGCAAAAATAAGAAAGGGTCGAAGGCGCCTCAGGTCGCCAAGCCGACCGAACCCGCCCAGCTATCAGCCGACCAGATTGTCGCCAATAGCGACGCGAACATTGCGCGCATCAAGGACGAACTGAAACTGACACCTGAACAAGAGAAAAACTGGGCGTCTTTTAACAGCGCAATGCATTACCTCGGGCACAATGGCGCGGACCGCTTGAACCTACGGATCGCACGCGCGAAACGCGATCCTCCCGATGATATTATCGAGCAGATGCGCAACGAGGCTCAATTTCTCAATGATCGCGCCGTCGACCAGAGGAATGTCGCCGATGCCGCGGAGCCGCTATTCGTGAGTCTCGATGCCAAGCAGAAGGCGATCTTTATTGAAGAGATGGTCCGTCTGAGCCGCGAGCGTGGCCTTGATTGATCCGGCGTGCTGCATCCGGCGTCACCGGGCGGGCGCATTCTGGCGATGCCGCACGTTCGGCGCTTTGAACGATGGGCCTGGTGCCTTCCGCAACGCGCGACTAGGTAAATGTTTGGTTGTGCATCTGGTGTGAATGCGAGGAAGTTCGCCCTCCGGATTTTAAAATTTGACGCTTATTGCTGCCTCCATAGAAATGGGGGAGGGGACAATGAACGCTCAAATTCCGTGCTCGCCGAAATATCCGATCAACCGCTGGGCCTTGAGGGTTCAGGACGCGCTGATGGTTTCCGCTTTTGGCATCTGGTCCGTGGTCCTCGGCCTTTCGCCAATTCTGATTTTTCACGCCCTGGCAAGTTAGCACTCATCGAACGCGGCGGACTTCGTCGTCGTTTACGGCGAGAGCGCGAACGCGAACCATTCCGTCTCGTTTGCGAACATCGATCTCGTTGGCCGAGACGGTGCGCGGCTGATAGGATGCCCCTCATGATGTCCGGAGGG
>JAFEFK010000512.1 GCA_018240625.1 Pseudomonadota bacterium | reverse complement strand
TCCGCCGGCGATTTTTATTCGCTCGAATTCCGCTCAATTCTGCGCGACCGGCGCAATCAGAAGACAGCCTCAGCCGATCTGTTTCAAACCTTTTCTGAAGCGTGGCCCGTTCGCTGCATAGAATTTTGCCGCGCCTCCCATGGCCTCGACCTGAGCAGGTTCCAGCGTGCGGATCACGCGCGCAGGCGCGCCGATGATCATCGAATATTCCGGGAATTGCTTACCTTCCGTGATCACCGCACCGGCGCCGACGATGCTGCCACGGCCGATCCGGGCGCCGTTCATCACGATCGAGCCCATGCCGATCAGCGCGCCGTCCTCGATGGTACAGCCGTGCAGAATGACGTTGTGACCGACCGTGCAATTGGTGCCAATCGTCAGCGGAAAGCCCTTGTCGGTATGGCAGGTGCTGCCATCCTGAACGTTGGAGCCGACGCCGACTTCGATCCATTCGTTGTCGCCGCGCAGCACCGCCCCGAACCAGACGCTCGCGTTCTCAAGCAGGCGGACCTTGCCGATGACAGCGGCGGTGTCGGCGATGAAATAGTTTCCGCTTTTGGGAAGTTCGGGCGCCTGCCCGTCGAGTTCGTAGATCGCCATAATAGTCTCCTGTGAACGGAGACCATGCCACGCCGCCACTCAGGCGAGCAACCCGACCGCCTTCAGGGTCATGAGCACAAAGGTGCCGGACATCAGGCTCCAGAACCCGGCGAGCACGGTCGCCATCATGACGAATTCGAAGCGGCGGCGTTCGACGCGTTTTCCAAGAAGCGTGTTGCGCATGATGATGAAGGGCGCGGCGAAGACAAGAAACGGCACCGCGGCGAACGCCTTCGCCATGACGCCGTGCTGCAGCAACCCGAAGCCGGCGGGGCGTTCGAGAAACGCCTGATATCCGCTTGCGAGCGCACCCGCGAGGGCGAATCCGATGCACAGTGAAAAGAAGGAATTCAACGCATCCGGCGACATCGAAGGGACACCCGTTACTAACAACGACGCCCTCTGCTTCGCAAAATACCGCTCCCCCCGCCAGCTTATCCTTAAGGAAAGGTTAACGGCGAACGCTGGAACCGCACGGCGCGCATATCGCGGCCAGGCGCTTCACGGCATGACGCGATGCGAAAATCTGCAATCGCGTGGCATAGTCGCGGCTGATTCGCTCCGTTTGCTGAAAGTCTCTGCTCTGTTCATGACCCTCCCCTTATGACCCTGTTGTCATCAGCCCCGCGTCGTTCACGCGGATCAGGTAAACCGCGGCGCGGTCACCTCGCTCCGCTTCTTGCGTCAGCGGCGATCGCGGCAATCGCGGTGGCGGTGGTCGCCTATCTGTTGTGGCCGACGTGGACGCCGAAAGCGCTCAACAGGCCGGAGCGGCTGCCGGTCAGCATTGGAGGCACGCTGTTCAATGTGCCGCCTCTCGCCTTCCGGATGAAAGTTCAGAGGCATTCGGGGCCGCAGGAACGCGTCGATCTGAATTTCGCCTACCCATCGCTGGCGCCCCCCGAAGCGCCAAAGCACGTCAGCGCCGAGACCATCGAGGACGCGCCGCAGCCGGACGACCGCATCTTCCTGTCGATCGCGGCGCACCAGGATTCACTGGCGCCGGACATGCGCTTACGCACGATCTATCCGCGCTACCTCGACGCAACGGAAGCGCAGAATCAGGACGGGCTGTCGCAGCGCGCCTTTCGGGACGGCACGCCGTACGCAGGCGAGGATTTGTTTGTCGCCAATACGCCCGCGCTGGTGGCGCGATGCACCCGCGATACGGCAACACGCGGCATGTGCCTGACCGAACGCCGCATCGGCGGCGCCGATCTGACGTTCCGCTTTCCACGGCAATGGCTGAGCCAGTGGCGCGAGGTCGCCGACGCAATAGAGCGGCTGATGCAGCAACTGCAGGGGCCGCAAGGCTAAAGCGGGATAAGATAGTTTCAATCAACGTCATTGCGAGAAGCTAAGTTACTCGCCTTCGAGGAACGACGGCGACGAAGCAATCTACTCTTCAAGTAGCTTCTGGATTGCTTCGCTTCGCTCGCAATGGCGAGGAGCCGATCCGGCCTCAATCGTCGCAAATCAGCCGACGTCGACCAGATCGTCCTCGAGGATCGCCATCTGGAACTGGAACGAGCGATCGTCGTCCTCGTCGTCGACGAACAGCACGCCGATGAACTCCTCGCCGATATACACTTCAGCCGAGTCATCCTTCTTGGGCCGCGGCACCACGCGAATTTTGGGATTGCCGAATACGCGCTTGAGATAGGCGTCGAGCTTCCTGACTTCCTGAACGTCCACGGCGGTCTCCACTATGATCGGGGCTGGCAGGTTCTAGAGCGAGACGGCTTGCGCCGCTACCGGTTTATTTTCGAATTTCAAAACCGCGACAAGAATTTTTCGCGGATCAAAGCCCGATCGCGTTGATCATCTGATCCATGGTACGCGACGGCTCCGCGCAGCCGGCTTCGCCGACGATCTTGGCGGGCACGCCGGCCACGGTGACGTTGTTGGGCACAGGCTTGACGACCACGGAGCCCGCCGCGATGCGCGCGCAATGTCCGACCTCGATGTTACCGAGAATCTTCGCGCCCGCACCGATCATCACGCCGCTGCGGATTTTCGGATGACGATCCTCGTTTTCCTTGCCGGTGCCGCCGAGCGTCACATCGTGCAGGATCGAGACGTCATCCTCGATGACCGCGGTTTCACCGACCACAAATCCGGTGGCGTGATCGAGGAAAATGCCGCGGCCGATTTTCGCCGCGGGATTGATGTCGGTCTGGAATACCGCCGAGGCCCGGCTCTGCAGGTAATACGCGAAATCCTTGCGGCCCTTCTGATAGAGCCAGTGCGCCAGACGGTGATTCTGGATGGCGTGAAAGCCCTTGAAGTAGAGCAGCGGATCGATGAAGCGCGAGGTCGCGGGATCGCGGTCGAATACCGCCACCAGATCGGCGCGGAACGCATTGCCGATGTCGGGGTCGTCGCGCAGCGCCTCATCGAAAGTCTGGCGGATCAGGTCGCCGGACAGCGCCGAATGATCGAGCCGCTCGGCTACGCGATGCACGACCGCCGCTTCGAGGCGATCGTGATGCAGGACGGTCGCATAGATGAAGGACGCCAGTTCGGGCTCGCGGCGAACGATATCCTCGGCCTCGCTGCGAACGCGATCCCAGATCGGGTCGAGCGCGGCGAGCTTCGGGTTCTGCGGATTGACGTGATGCATCGCCATGGGTGGCCTCGCAATTTCCAGATTTCGGCCTGGATTGTAGCACAACAGCCGCCCGCTGTCCTTCGCCGTTCACCCGATATTCAGCCGGCACAGGGTTAATTGGCGGTCTAACCCGTTGAAGGAACCGCACTATATCATCTAATGAGCGGGCAACATCCGGATGACCCGCGTCCGGACAAAGTGGCTCGAAATTCTTGCAATTCAAGCCGCCAGCGAACTCATTTACGTCAAACTAATTATACATTTGCGCGTGAGGTTTATTTTTGCGCAAATGGCGCACCAATCGGAGAATCCGTCATTAACACCCGAGCCTTAAGCACGCGCGCTGCGGATATCCCGTGGGCTTGGGTCGCGGCTATTGCCATACCCGTCCTTCTGCTCGTCCCGGCGATATGGAACGGCTATCCGCTGCTGGAATACGATACCGGCGGCTATCTGGCACGATGGTATGAGGGCTATCTCGTACCCAGCCGTTCGACCGTGTACGGCATCTACCTTCATTTGGGCCAGGGCTCGTATTTCTGGATCAATCTCGCGTTTCAGGCGCTGTTGACGCTGTGGATTTTGCAACTGACCCTGCGCGTGCTCGGCATGGCGCGGCCGTTGCGGCTTCTCGCCATCGCCATCGTTCTGATCCTGACCACGGCGCTGCCGTGGCTCGCCAGCATGTTGCTGACCGATATTTTCGCGGGGCTTGGTGTCCTGTCGCTTTTCATTCTCGTCGTGCACAACGGCAGACTCTCGACTGTCGAGAGGATTACGCTGTTTCTGTACACGTCCTTCGCGGCCGCGACCCACAGCGCCACACTCGGCGTCCTGTTCGGGCTGTGTTGCGCAGGATGGATCATGAAGCCGTTGCTGCGGCGCCGGCTTCCGCTGGCCGGGCTGGTTCAAGGCAGCCTGACCATCGTGACCGGCGCGATCATGCTGCTGGCTGCGAATTTTGCGTTGTCGGGTCAACTCGCATGGACTCCCGGCGGCGCAGGCGTCTCGTTCGGACGGATGATGCAGGACGGCATCGTCGCTCGCTACCTCAACGACCACTGCGATACGATCAAGCTGAAACTCTGCCCCTATCGCAATCAGTTGCCCGCGACGGCCGACGAATTCCTCTGGGCCAACGACAGCATCTTCAACAAGCTCGGCCGTTTCGAAGGCATGAATGCGGAAATGGAATTCATCGCGACAGAGTCGCTGAAAGCGTACCCGTTCTGGCAGGCCCAGGCGGCTCTCGTCGCAACTGCGCAGCAACTGGTTCATGTCGGAACCGGCGAAGGCACCAATGGCTGGATTCCGCATACCTACGGGATCATCGAGCGCTACATGCCTGCGCAGATCCCGGCCATGCGCGCCGCGCATCAGCAGCACTGGGACATCAACTTCGCAGCGATCAACTGGATTCACATCCCGGTCGCGCTGATCTCGATGCTGGTGATCGCGGTGATTGCGGTGAGCGCCCTCTGGCGGCGTCGCGCCGATGACATCGAACTGCTCGCCGCGACGGTTTGCGTCGCATTGTTCGGCAACGCGTTCCTCTGCGGCTGCATCTCCGGGCCGCACGACCGCTACGGCGCGCGCATGGTCTGGATCGCGACATTCGTAGCGCTGATTGCCGGTGCGCGGTACCTCGCTAATCGCGACGGCGCGGCCTCACGCGCGGCGTGACAGGAACGACAGCACGCCTTCCTTGTAGACCTTGTCGCCCACCGCCCGCATGTGATCGCGGTTCGGGATATCCAGAACCTCGGCGCCGGGAATGATGTTCGCCAGCGCCTCCGCCGACCCTGCGATCTCATCGGTGGTGCCTACCGCGATCAGCGCCGGCACCGCGATGCTGGCCGCCTCCGCCTCCGTCATCAACCGCCGTGAGCCGCGCAGGCATGCCGCGAGCGCGCGGCGGTCGGAACGGGTCTGGTCGGCGAAGGCGCGGAAGGTGCGCCCGACGGGATCGGTCACATCATCCAGCGATGGCGCCTCGAGCGCATGCGCGACATTCTCGCCGGGGCCGCCGCCCTTGACGAGGCCGATACCGAGGCCGCCGAAGATCGCCGAGCGCACCCGCTCCGGCCGGCTCTGCGCCAGCACGCCCATCATCCGCGCGCCGAGCGAATAACCCATGATGTCGGCGCGTGCGATGCCGAGATGATCCATCAGCGCGGTGATGTCGCTCGCCATGGTGCCGATGTGATAGTCTTCGGGATCGTAGAGTTTGCCGGAATCGCCGTGGCCGCGATTGTCGAACGCGATCACCCGAAACTGGTTCTTGCGCAGCTCGGACACCCAGGTCGGATATACCCAGTTCACGTTCTTGCTCGACGCAAAACCGTGCACGAGAACCACGGGGTCCCCCTCGCCTTCGTCAAGATAGGCAATTTCAACGTCGCCGTGATGAAAACTCGGCATCAGCAATTCCGTGATTTGGGTTAAGAGGATGGGCCGGCGGAAAACCGTGAAGACGCTACACCGCCGGAGCAGCGCAGGCGAGGCTCGCCTGCTCGGCAAGCTGCCGCCGCAGCCGCCTGGCTTTTGAACGTTGCAGCCAAGACAGCGTCAACCGCTCCGTCGCAGCCTTTATGGATGACAGAAAACCGAACAGCGCGATCAGCGCGCCGAACACCCACAGCGCGAGATTGAACGCGCCCATCGTGAGCAGCAGCGCGCCGCGCCCGAGAATCTTGATGATCGCGCGGGTCTGCCCGCCCTTGGATTCGGCAAGCCGTGCGGCACGCGCGACATCCTTCGGGCCTTCGGCGATGCGCAGCGTATCGAGCGCGCCCCGTGTACCCGCCCTCTCACCGACACGGCCGACATCCTTGGCAAGGCGCACCAGCCCGCCGGCCTTCTCGGCGCGGAACGCGGCCTTGATCGCACCGACGGTCTGCCCAGGCCTCGCCAGCGATCCGGTCGCCGCGGCATTCTGCAGCATCGGGGCGTCGACCATCTCACGCGCCGAACGGCCAGCCCACCGGGTAAGACCTTCGCCCAGCCGCCCCACCTTCCGGGCATCCTTGACCAGCGTAAGACCGGCGCGGACGGGGGCCGCGCCGCCTACCGATACATAGGTGGCCGCCGTCACCGCGAGACCTGCCGCGGCAAGCCCCAGCACCAGCCGGTCGGTCTCCTCGCCCATCGCAAGATGTTTACCCTCGCGCACGACGTCGCGGATGTCTCCAAACACGAACAGATCGCCCGCGACCGTCCCGGAAAGGCTCGCGCCATCGTCGGCATTGCCGGTGACCAGTCCGGTCAGAAAACGCTTGGCCATATG
>JAFEFK010000511.1 GCA_018240625.1 Pseudomonadota bacterium | reverse complement strand
TTCGCAGGACATGAAAATCCATCGGACCACCGGCGAGTTCCTCGCTGTAGCCCGTGGTCAACAACACCGGCAATTGGGGATGCGTCGCGCGCAATACCTTTGCCAGACCGAGGCCATCCATCTTCCCCGGCATCACGATGTCGCTGAAAACCAGGTCGATGCCGTTGCTTTCGATTTCCTTCAACGCCGACTCGGCATTGTTGGTGACCCGGACGCGATAGCCGAGTTGTTCGAGCAGTCCGGCGCTCGCGCTGGCAACATCGGGATTGTCTTCCACCACCAGAACGGTGCCGCTGACCTCTCCGTGCCACTGCTTGTTGTCTTCAGCGTTTACCCTGTCGGTTCGCGGAAGATAGATCGTGACCACGGTGCCGCGGCCGAGTTCGCTGTCGATGCTGACGCGTCCTCCGGCCTGATGAGCGAAGCCGTGAACTTGGGATAATCCCAGGCCGGTTCCTTTTCCGACGGGTTTGGTCGTGAAAAACGGATCGAATACCTTGGCGAGAACATCCGCCGGAATGCCCTGGCCGGTATCTTCGACCGAGATCGCAACGGTGTCCGCCATGGCATCGTCTGTTGCAGGCATGTTTCGCGCTCTTACAACAACCTGTCCGCCGTCCGTCATGGCGTCGCGCGCGTTGATCGCCAGATTGAGCAGCGCGGTTTCGAATTCGGTCGCATCGACCGTCACGGGCCAGACGTCGCCGGGCATGTCGATGTGCAGGGCGACGCCGCTGCCAAGGCCGCTTTTGAGAACGTCTGAAATCGATCGAATGCGATCCGCGATATCGGTCGGCAACGGGTTGACGCTTTGCCGCCGGGAGAATGTCAGAAGCTGCCGGGTTAACCCGGCGCCGCGTTGCGTCGCGGTCTCGATGGCGTGGACCGCCCGCAAGGCTCTGGGATCATTTCCGATCGTTCTCTTCAACATCTGGATATTGCCGCTGACGATCATCAGGAGATTGTTGAAATCGTGCGCGACGCCACCGGTCAGTTGACCGAGCGCATCCATCTTCTGCGATTCCGCGAGCTGCTGCTGCACGCGCTCGAGCTTCTGCTGCGCCTCTCGGCGCTCCGTGATGTCCCGCGTGATCTTTGCGAAGCCGATGAGATGTCCGGCATTGTTGCGAATGGCATCGATGACGACGCTTGCCCAGAAGAAAGAGCCGTCCTTGCGGACCCGCCAGCCTTCCTCGTCGTAGCGCCCGGTAGTGCTGGCAATCTGCAATGCACGGGCGGGACGTCCGGCGGCGCGATCCGGCTCGGTGTAAAATCGCGAGAAATGCTGGCCGATGATTTCTTTGGGTGCGTATCCCTTGATGCGCTCGCCGCCGACGTTCCAGTTGGTGATGATGCCGTCCGGGCTCAACATGTAGAGCGCGTAGTCGGTCACGCCGCCGACAAGAAGGCGAAACTGGTGTTCGCTTTCCGTCAGTGCCGCCGCAGCTTTGCTGCGCTCGGTGATATCGCGGGTGATTTTCGCGAAGCCGACCAGGTCGCCGTGCTCGTAGATGGCGTCGATGACCACCGACGCCAGAAACGTTGTGCCGTCCTTACGGACCCGCCAGCCTTCGGTCTCGAATTTTCCGGATCGTCTTGCGGTTTCCAGCGAACGCGATGGAATCCCCGCGTCCTGATCCTCGCGGGTATAAAACATGCTGAAATGCCGGCCGATGATTTCCTCGGCCTGGTAGCCCTTGATACGTTCGGCGCCTGCGTTCCAGTTCGTGATGATCCCGTCGGGGTCGAGCATATAAATGGCGTAGTCGATGACGCCTTCCACCAGCAGTCGAAACCGGCGCTCGCTGTCGAACAGATCCTTGCTGTTCTGGTCGCTTTTTGACGCGTACGTCATTCAATTCCCGCAGCCCCAACGAGGCTTAATACATTGGCAGTCAATAGGTTCCGTTGGGGAAGAACTCTTGGGACATCGGGCTTCGGCGGCTGGGCTCCGAACGAGA
>JAFEFK010000510.1 GCA_018240625.1 Pseudomonadota bacterium | reverse complement strand
GCTGCCATCAGCGGCGGCCAGTTTTCCGCGCAGGGGCCATTGCACATCGACTTGCCGCCGGCGTCCTTGTCAAATGTGTACAGCGTCATGCCTTTGCTATCGACGAAGGTCTTGCCCTTCGCCGTGTCGGCGGTCTTCAGCATCTGCGCCGACGCGGCGGATGACGCGAGAATGAAAGTCAAAGCCGCTGCTGCGGCGAATGTCCTGGACATTGCAGCTCTACTCCTGATGAACCGTGATGAGGACGCGGATGCGTCTGTCGGATAAACGCCCACTCGCGAAAATTATTCCGCGCGCGTTTTTTCCGAATCGAAAATCGCATCGCCCCAGCCGAGTTTTCGATATCGTGCATACGCGGTCTTGTCGCGTCTTGCGATGGAAGCGATCGCGAGACCGTCCGCGGTGCAGAGCTTTGCAGCAACCGCGACCTTGGTCACCAGTGGCTGCGACAGCACGCGCGCAAAACGTTGCGGCGCGCGCGTGCGCGACAATACGACGTAGCTGAATTTTTCGTCCTCGAAGGGAAGTTCTGCTCCCTTCAGGTGTTTATGCGCGCGCGATCGCGGCAGCCGCTGCACGAAATGGCACCAGTCCGGTGTGACTTGCTGGTGTGACGCGCTTTCTTCCCGCGAAACGGTGTTCCCTATAAGCGGGCATTTGTTGTCATGCGGGCAGGGCGCGATGACATGCGCGCCCTGCGCGATCAGCCGCCGCCGCAAGTCGAGAATGCGCTGAGTGCCGGCCGGCGTTCCGGGCTCAACGACGAGCAGCATGTCGCGGGTCTTGGCCCACGCCAGATCGGCGAGAGCCGCGCGCTGGTCGTCATTCATCTCCCCGACGACGTAGCTCGCAATGGCGAAATCGGAGGGCGGTGCATCGCGCAGCCCCACGCTGGCTTCGCCATGGCTGTAACGCAGGCTCGCAAGGCGGGTATCGGCTGCGAGATCGAGCGCCAGCGTTCGCAGCGCCGGATTGCTGTCGAACGCGGAAAATTCGCTCAGGGACTCGAACGCCTGCGCCGCCGCCCACGTTGCCGTACCCGGCCCCGCACCGATATCGAGCAGACTTGCCGGCGCAAAATCCGGCCGCACCTCGCACAGCGCGTTGAGGCTGGCGGTGACGGCGGCATAGGTCGCGGGCATCCGCGCCAGCGCATAGGCCAGCGCGTCGGTATCGCTGCGGATCGCGCCGGAGCCGCCGCCGCCGCGATAGGTTTTCGAGATAACAGCGGCGCGTTGCGCGGCATCGCTGCGGGAGAGGCCGAGCGACTTGCGGTCGAGCGCGGCACGCAGCGCAGGGGGAAGCGAGGGCGGGGTCATCACGATCTTCTTTCCCTCTCCCCTTGTGGGAGAGGGTGGCGCGGACGAAGTCCGTGCCGGGTGAGGGGTTCAATGTGACAACCTTCACCCTTCACCCGGTTTCTCACTGCGTTCGAAACCACCCTCTCCCACAAGGGGAGGGGAAGGAAAAT
>JAFEFK010000050.1 GCA_018240625.1 Pseudomonadota bacterium | reverse complement strand
GGATATATCCGACTTCGGTGGGGAGAGGTGAAGAGGGTGCTATCCCGATTCCATCCCATAACGATAAACCTAGCGGCCGCCGGAGACGTTCATCGTCATGCCCGCGACATAGGATGCCTCGTCGGACAACAGCCAGACGATGGCGTTTGCGATTTCATCAGCGGTACCGACGCGCTGCATCGGCACCGTCTTGGCGAGGCGATGATGACGGTCCGGCTCGCCGCCGCTGGCGTGGATCTCGGTGTTGATCAGACCGGGACGAATCCCGACCACGCGGATGCCTTCCCCCGCGACCTCGTTGGAGAGCCCGGTGGTAAAGGTGTCGATCGCGCCCTTTGAGGCGGCGTAGTCGACATAGGTGTTGGCCGAGCCGAGTTGTGCCGCGACCGAGGAGATGTTGACGATGACGCCGCCCTTTCCGCCATGCTTGGTGGAGAGCCGCTTCACGGCCTCGCGCGCGCAGAGAAAGCTGCCGGTGACGTTGACGCGCAACATATGGTTGATTCGGTCCGCGGTCAGATTTTCGACGCGCGCCGTTTGGCCGACAATGCCAGCATTGTTGACCAGTGCGCCGAGCGTGCCGAACGCGTCGGCGGCCTTGAACAGCGCGAGGATGTCGCGTTCCTCGCCGACGTCGCATTTCACCGCCAGCGCCTTGCCGTTCGAGGCTTCGATTGTCGCCACGACCTCGTCGGCGGCTTTCTTATTGGTGGCGTAGCCGATCACGACGCGCCAGCCGCGTTTTGCGGCGGCGAGCGCCGCCGCGCGGCCGATGCCGCGGCTGCCTCCGGTGATGACGACGACGTTATCCATGGTGAGAGATTCCTCTTTCACCTCTCCCCCATAGCCCGTCGAAGACGAGCGTGAACGCCCTTATGGGGAGAGGTCGACCGGGGAAGCCAACGGGTCCGGCCCTGCCGGCCCGATGATAAACTCCGCGAAGGCGGTCGGGTGAGGGAGCTCCAACAGCGAGATCGAGATCCCTCTCACCCCGCCCCTCTCCCCGATGGGGAGAGGGAGCAGGCTTCGCGTTCGGAAATGCCATCACTCTGTCCAACAACACTACAGATCCAGCACCAGCCGCGCCGGATCTTCGAGGCTTTCCTTGACGCGAACGAGGAACGTCACGGCTTCCTTGCCGTCGATGACGCGGTGATCGTAGGACAGCGCCAGATACATCATCGGGCGAATTTCGACCTTGCCGCCAATCGCAACCGGACGTTCCTGAATCTTGTGCATGCCGAGGATCGCCGACTGCGGAGCGTTCAGGATCGGAGTCGACATCAACGAGCCGTAGATGCCGCCGTTGGTGATGGTGAAGGTGCCGCCCTGCATTTCGTCGATCTTGAGTTGGCCATCGCGGGCGCGACGGCCGAAATCGGCGATGCTCTTTTCGATTTCGGCGATCGACTTGTGGTCGCAGTCGCGTACGACAGGCACCACGAGGCCCTTGTCGGTGCCGACCGCGACGCCGATGTGATAGTAATTCTTGTAGATCAAGTCTGACCCGTCGATCTCGGCATTGGCGGCGGGGATGTCCCTCAGCGCTTGCACGCAGGCCTTGGTGAAGAAGCCCATGAAGCCGAGCTTGGAGCCGTGCTTCTTCTCGAACACGTCCTTGTACTGCGCGCGCAGCGCCATGACGTGGCTCATGTCGACCTCGTTGAAGGTCGTCAGCATCGCGGCGGTGTTCTGCACTTCCTTGAGGCGGCGCGCGATGGTCTGGCGCAGCCGCGTCATCTTCACGCGTTCCTCGCGGGCCGCATCGTCGGCGGGCGAGGGCGCGCGCACCTGCACGGCGGCGGCCGGCTGGTTCACCGGGGTCGGCGCAGACGCAGCCTTTTCGATCGCGGCCAGCATGTCGCCCTTGGTGACGCGGCCATCCTTGCCGGAGCCGGGCACGGTCGAGGCATCGACGCCGCTCTCGGCGGAGAGTTTTCGTACCGACGGCGCGAGCGGCGCGTCAGCCGGGGGTGATTTCTGGGTTGGTGCGGGGGCCACAGCCGGAGCGGCTTGCGGCGCTGGCGCCGCCGGTTTCGCCGCAGGTGCCGCGGCTGGCGCAGCAGCCTTGGCCGGTCCGCCACCTTCGGTGATCTGTCCGAGCAATGCGCCAACCGCGACCGTCTCGCCGTCCTTGGCGACGATTTCGCCGAGCGTGCCGGCCGAAGGCGCGGGCACTTCGATCGTGACCTTGTCGGTTTCGAGTTCAACGAGCGGTTCATCGACCGCCACGGTATCGCCGGCCTTCTTGAACCATTTTCCGATGGTCGCCTCGGTTACGGACTCGCCGAGCGTCGGAACGCGAATTTCAGTCATTAGCTTTTCCCTCTCACAATACGTCGTCGTCCTGAGGAGCGAGCCGCGCAGCGGCAAGCCTCGAAGGACGTGGCGTCATCCTTCGAGGGCTGCTGACGCAGCCACCTCAGGATGACGAAAATTTAGTTCAGTGCCTCGTCCAGCAGCGCCTTGAGTTGCGCCAGATGCTTCGACATCAGTCCGGTGGCTGTCGCTGCCGCCGCCGCGCGCCCGGCATAACGCGGGCGCCTGTTGGGTGCGTTGACCTGGTTGAGAACCCATTCGAGATACGGCTCGATGAAGTGCCACGCACCCATGTTGCGCGGTTCTTCCTGGCACCAGACGATCTCGGCTTTCTTGAAGCGTCCGAGCTCCTGCACCAGCGCCTTGAGCGGCACCGGATAGAGCTGTTCGATCCGCATCAGGTAAACATCGTTGATGTCGCGCTTCTCGCGCTCCTCGTACAGGTCGTAATAGACCTTGCCAGAGCACAGCACGACGCGCCGGATTTGGCCGTCCGGCACCAGCTTGATCGGCTCGTTCGGCAGCATCACAGCGTCATCGTAGAGGATGCGGTGGAATGTGGTGTCCGCGCCGAGTTCGTCGAGCCGCGACACTGCGCGCTTGTGGCGCAGCAGCGACTTCGGCGTCATCATGATCAGGGGTTTGCGGATTTCCCGCTTCAGTTGCCGACGCAGCGCATGGAAATGGTTGGCCGGCGTGGTGAGGTTGACCACCTGCATGTTGTCTTCCGCGCACATCTGCAGGAAGCGCTCCAGGCGCGCGGAGGAATGCTCAGGTCCCTGTCCCTCGTAGCCATGCGGCAGCATGCAGACCAGGCCGGACATGCGCAGCCATTTGCGCTCGCCGGAGGAAATGAACTGGTCGAACACCACCTGCGCGCCGTTGGCGAAGTCGCCGAACTGCGCTTCCCAGATCGGAAGCGCATTCGGCTCCGCCAGCGAATAGCCGTATTCGAAGCCGAGCACCGCTTCTTCCGATAGCAGCGAGTTGATGACTTCGTAGTGGCCTTGATTCTTGCCGATGTGATTGAACGGCGTGTAGCGGCTCTCGTCTTCCTGGTCGAACAGCACCGAATGCCGTTGCGAGAACGTGCCGCGCTCTGAGTCCTGACCGGATAAGCGAACGTGGTGTCCCTCCAGCATCAGCGTGCAGAACGCCAGCGCTTCGGCGGTCGCCCAGTCGATGCCGACGCCGTTGTCGATCGCCTTGGCGCGGCTCTCGAGAAAACGCTGCACGGTGCGGTGCAGACGGAAACCGTCTGGCACCCTGGTGATCTTGCGGCCGATGTCCTTCAGCGTGGCGATGTCGATGCCGGTGACGCCGCGGCGTGGGTCTTCTTCCTGATCGGCGAGCTTCATGCCCGCCCATTTGCCGTCGAGCCAGTCGGCCTTGTTGGGCTTGTAGCCCGAGCCAGCCTCGAGTTCGGCGTCGAGACGCGCGCGCCAGTCGGCCTTAGCCTTCTCGATTTCCCCCTCGGTCATGACGCCGTCCGCGATCAACCGCTTGGAGTACAGCTCTAGCGTTGATGGATGCGTCGCGATCTTCTTGTACATCGCCGGGTTGGTGAACGACGGCTCGTCGCCTTCGTTGTGACCGTGACGGCGATAGCAGAACATGTCGATCACGACCGGCTTGTGGAATTTCTGCCGGAATTCGATCGCGACCTTGGCGGCAAACACCACCGCTTCCGGATCGTCGCCGTTGACATGGAAGATCGGCGCATCGATCATCTTGGCCACGTCGGACGGATAGGGTGAGGAGCGCGAATAACGCGGGTAGGTGGTGAAGCCGATCTGGTTGTTGACAATGAAGTGCAGCGAGCCGCCGGTGCGATAGCCCTTCAGGTCCGACAGACCAAAGCACTCCGCCACCACGCCTTGCCCTGCGAACGCGGCGTCGCCGTGCATCAAGAGCGGCAGCACCGAGATGCGCTGGTCCGGCGGATCGCCGTGCTGGTCCTGCTTCGCACGCACCTTGCCGAGCACCACGGGATCGACGATTTCGAGATGCGACGGGTTGGCGGTCAGCGACAGATGGATCCTGTTGTTGTCGAACTCGCGGTCGCTGGAGGCGCCGAGATGATACTTGACGTCGCCCGAACCTTCGACGGCATCGGGGTTTGCCGAGCCGCCCTTGAATTCATGAAACAGCGCGCGATGCGGCTTGCCCATCACCTGCGTCAGCACGTTCAGCCGGCCGCGATGCGGCATGCCGACCACGATTTCCTTGACGCCGAGATTGCCGCCCCGCTTGATGATCTGCTCGAGCGCCGGGATCAGCGACTCGCCGCCATCAAGGCCGAAGCGCTTGGTGCCGGTGAATTTGACGTCGCAGAATTTCTCAAAACCTTCGGCTTCGACGAGCTTCATCAGGATGGCGCGGCGGCCCTCCGGCGTGAAGCTGATCTCCTTGTCCGGTCCCTCGATGCGCTCCTGGATCCAGGCCTTCTGCGCGCCGTTCGAGATGTGCATGAATTCGACGCCGAGCGTCTGGCAGTAGGTGCGTTCGCAGATCGCCACGATCTCGCGCAGCGTCGCGTAGTCGAGGCCGAGCACGTGATCGAGGAAGATCTTGCGATCCATGTCAGCATCGGTGAACCCGTAGGTGCGCGGATCGAGTTCTTCGTGATCGCGTGCAGGCTCAAGACCGAGCGGATCGAGCCTGGCGTGAAAGTGCCCGCGCATGCGGTAGGCGCGGATCAGCATCAGCGCGCGGACGGAATCGCGGGTGGCCTGGTTGACGTCGACGCCGGCCAGCGCCGTATCCTTCGTCTGCGCCTTCTCAAGCGCCTTGGCCTGCAGCTTGGCGCCGACCGCCTTTTCGACCTGAGCCCAGTTGCCGTCGAGAGCG
>JAFEFK010000509.1 GCA_018240625.1 Pseudomonadota bacterium | reverse complement strand
TGGCTGGTGGAATCGGACTGCGAATCGGATTTCCCGATTCGCAGAAAAGAGAGCCGTCGCGAAAGCGGAGCAGCAGGTTCTCAAAGTTTTCCCGAAAATTTTTTTATTGCCAAAAATTGCGACTCAGAGTCCATGCGCGGCGATTTTCATTCGACGTAGCGACTCGGCGCGGTGTGTTTTGATACTGCATCAGTCATTTTGGAAATGCAGGATGCACTTGCAGCGCAGCCACTTTGTGAAATCTTGACAATCGCCGATGTAGGTTTTTCGCGTGTTATTCGCATCGCTTGTTCGACACATCGATGCATCGTTGAGAAACGCGCTGCTGTCGCGCCGGTGTCGCTGCGTCAACACTTCCTTAAGCGGGACACTGTTTTTTTCAATGTGTTGGTGTATTCCGATTGAAGTGCATTTCGATTCCCGAGTGCACGCATCGAATAAGCCATCTCACTAACTCTGGAGGGCAACATGGCCAAGAAAGCTAAGAAGGCGAAGAAAGCGAAGAAGGCGAAGAGCGCAGTGAAGAAGACTGCGAAGAAGACCCGCAAGGTCGCAAAGAAGAAGAAGTAAGCTCGCCTAACGGAATTGCCGGCGGCTAGATGCCGGCGACGTCACAAGAGCTGAAGAAGGTTTGTTTCTCGAAACAGGTTTTCAATCGGGCTCTGGTCGACGAAAGAGGGTGTCGGCGAGACATCAGGTCAAACGGTCGGATCGTCAGTTTCGGGAATTCCCGCTACAACCGATCCGGCAGAAGATCGCGGTAGTTTTCTATCCACGATTTTCGTTCGGTGCGGATTTCATTATCCGCGATGTCACCGGCGGCTTCGGCTGCGGTGGGAGTTGATCCTGACGTGTTCGCCGACGCCCTCGTCCTGCCACCGGCGAGGCTTTTGCCCCGGTCGCTATTCTCAGACACCATCATTATCAATCCCGGACATCAAGCATTCGGACGCGCGCGGCGGATAGCTGCGTCGTGGCGACGTTCGTCGCTATGAGTCGCGTCGCGGTATCGCGTCGCTTTGCTGCCGCGCTATCGATACCGACTGAGGCAATGGTTATCGGTTTGCCAAGCGCGAAGGTAAACTGAATCCGAGCTTGCGCGAGAAGCCCAATAAAATAAGCGCTTTTTGCGATTCGATGACGATGCGGCGCCTGGCGCGTTCATGTTCGATTCATCGCGATGCTTAAACTGCTCTTCAAATTTTACGGGCCATGATCCGCTCGTCTGGACGGCACGCCGGCAAACGGCGGTTGGATCAGCGGGGCGTTAGAGCATTGGACGGGAGCCGCGCTCGGGGCAGGGCGGTCAACAAAGAAAAAGGAACGAGCAGATGTTTCAGGGACAAATCGATTTCGAGGCGGTGACGCCGGTGGAAGCCAGCGCCATTCAGGATGTGCTGTTCGAACGCGGCCTGTATTGGGCGAGCGGCCGATCTGGCCTGGTCGATCTGGTCGCCGCGCACAAATGGTTCAATCTGGCGGCGCTGAAGGGCCGTGCCGATGCGATCGCCATGCGCCGGGAAGTGGCGGAACTAATGTCCGAGGCTGAGATCGCTGCCGCACAGCGCGATGCGAGGGCCTGGATGACGGTCCACTGACACTACTCTCTTATGCTGGACCAATATCTGCGCACGCGCCGGTGACCTGACGCCGACGCCTCAAAACTCGCTCCGTCACAAGATGGCGTAGCCGAACCGGCGTTCCTTAAGTGAGATAGGTGGCGGAGCCGGAGGGATTCGAACCCTCGATAGGGCTTTACAACCCTATAACGGTTTAGCAAACCGCCGCCTTCAGCCACTCGGCCACAGCTCCGTTGGCGCCCGATATGCCCGACCCCGCCGCAAGCCGCAAGCGCCGGATCGCGCGATACACGTGTCGCCCATCGGAATCGGCAGCGCGCCTTTAATATGTGCACATCAAATATGCCGGCCTGCGGCAGTGGATGCCAGGCTTGCAGTTGCGCGGCCCTGTGAAAACAGGCGGTTCCCCGCCTGTCGCGCTCGCGCGCTTGGCCGGCGTGTTCGGAACCGAATTCGTGGCGCAGCGTGAATATACTCGCCTT
>JAFEFK010000508.1 GCA_018240625.1 Pseudomonadota bacterium | reverse complement strand
GCCAACTGAGTCCGAAAACGAGGAATCTCCTGCATGCATGAACATCGCAACGAGCCACGGCAACACCACGACCAGCAGCCACATGAGCCCCCAAACGGGCCGCAGGCGCCAAAGCCACGATGCAGAGCGATCGCAAATGGCGAGCGCTGCGATCGCCAGACCCACGAACATCAGGATCAACGGTCCACTGAGCAGGATTCCGCCGCCCAGCGCCGTCCAGAAAATCGCCGGGGGAGTCCAGGACGGGCGTGCAGGTTCTTCTCCGCACTGCCATGACAAATAGATACGCGCGAGTGCGCCCATTGCTGCGACCACGGTCAGCAATATCATCGTATCGGCCTTGGCAAGCCGCGCTTCGAGACCCAGCATCAGCGAACTGCACATCAGCAGACCCGCGAGCAGCGCGCCGCGCCGCGTCACGAAAGCCAGCGCCATCCAATAGGTCAGCAGCACGCTGCCGAGAGCCCCGATGAACGACGGCACCCTATAGAGCCAGATGCGAACCTGCGCACGTTGCAGCCCAAGCTTCGAGGCGGCTTCCACCACACCGGCTTGCAGCCAGTAGATGCCGACCGGCTTCTTGTAACTGACCTCATCCTGGAAACGGATGCCTGCGAAATCGCCGGTCTCAACCATCTGCTTGGACGCTTGCGCAAAACGCGGCTCGTCGCGATCGATCGGCGGAATATTGAAAATGCCCGGCAGGAAGAAAAGTATGCTGCACAGCAGCAGGAACGCGATCGAGCGTGCGTGACTTGTCGTCACGACATCGAGCACGCGCGCAAAGCTCGGACCAGGATTCACCGGGTTCTTCGGCTGGCGCGGTTCTCCAAATCGGGGACGGGAAAGGGTCTCAGCCATGAGGTTCCGCATACGCTGAAACCAACGCAGGGACAACCGCTTAGCTGGTCACTATTGAATTCTGACCATAACTGTGTCCGCAGTGCCAGTCGCGTCCATCACAGTCAGGCGGACGAAACCGGATCCCGGTGGGTCGATCATTCGCTGGCGGCGGCCGTCGATCTCTCCGACCGCCACGCCATTGACCAGCATCGTCATCGGCAAGACGCCGCCCGCTACCTTCACCGGCAACGCGGAGAATTTCACCCCATCCTCGCCTTTCGCATCGATCCGCGAACCGTTCAGCGGGAATTGGATATGCAGCGCGTGCTCGTTGCCGGATCGGATGAGTTCGCCTACAGGACGAAACCGCCGTAACGGCAGCGGCAGCTTGGCATTGCTTGCGAACAGAGTACCGCGGGGAGCATTGGGTAACGGGGCCGGCAGCTTCCCGGACCGGGCAAACGCGTCGAACAGGACCGGCGCGGCCGCGACACGTCCGACGAGACCCGGTACAGGCGCGCCATCCGGACGTCCGACCCAGACGCCAATCGTCATGCGTCCGTCGAAGCCGACCGACCACGCATCGCGATAGCCGTAGCTGGTGCCGGTTTTGAAGGCGATCCGGTTTCGGACAGCGTTTTCCGGCGGCGGCGTTCCCAACAGGACACTGCCGACTTGCCATGCCGCAACCGAGTCCAGCAGGCGGAGCGGCTCCCGGCCGATCGCGCCGGTATGTTCGATTTCGCGCAAGGGTATCACACTACCTAGTCGAGGAATTCCGGAATAGGCCTGCACCAGATCGTGCAGCGTGATTCCCACTCCGCCCAGACCCATCGCAAGACCCGGGACTTCATCCTTCGGCAGTACCAGATCGGCACCGGCCTGCTTTAACCGCGACGACAACCGGCTAGCGCCGACACGGTCGAGCAATTCAATCGCGGGCACATTGAGCGACAATTGCAGGGCGCGGCGTACCGGCACCGTCCCCTGGAACGTCATGTCAAAGTTTTCCGGAGCGTAGCTACCGAACCGGACGGGGCGATCGTCGATCAGGCTGTCCGGATGAACAAACCCGTCCTCGAATGCGAGGCCGTAGATAAACGGCTTTAATGTCGATCCCGGCGAGCGGATCGCCCCGGTCATGTCGACCTGCCCCGCACGTCGCTCGTCGAAATAATCGGCCGAGCCGACATGGGCCAGCACGTCGCCACTGGCGTTATCGACCGCAAGGATGCCGATCGAAATGTCCGGCCCGAGCGCCGCCGCACGGTCGTGCGCAAGCGTCTCGAGCGTTCGCTGCAATCCGGACTCCAGCGTCAGCTTGATGACGCTGGAGTCCTTGATCGTCGCCAGCGCCTGATCCGCCGAATGAGGCGCCAGCATCGGGAACGGTTTGCGCATGCGCAAAACCGGCACGGTCCTGGCCTGCCCAGCGTCTTCCTTCGAGATGCGCTGTTCCTCGACCATGCGTTCCAGGACGCGATCGCGCGCGGCTCGCGCCGCGGCTGGGTGGCGATCAAGCCGCCGATGCTCCGGCGACTGCGGCAAGGCAACAAGCAGCGCCGACTCCGCGAGCGACAGCCGCTTCGGCTCTTTCCCGAAATAGGCGATCGACGCTGCGCGAATGCCTTCGAGATTGCCGCCGAATGGCGCAAGCGTCAGGTACAGGTTGAGGATTTCATCCTTGGAGAGCTGGTGTTCAAGCTGGAGCGCGCGCACCACCTGATGGAGTTTGGCGTAGACCGAGCGCTGCCGTCGCGGTTCGATCAACCGGGCAAGCTGCATGGTGATCGTCGACCCGCCCGAGACAATGTGACCACGGGTCAGAAGTTGCAGCGCCGCGCGACCGAGCGCCAGCGGATCCACACCGCCATGCGAATAGAAACGCTGGTCTTCATAACCAAGCAGAAGATTGAGATATCCGGGATCGACATCGGTCTTGGCATCAACAGGTAGTCGCCAACGGCCATCGGCCATCGCGAACGCGCGCAGAAGTTTGCCATTGCGGTCGACCACCGTCGTCGAAACTTCGCGCGCCTTGACGAGCGGCAGCGGCCCGAGCGAGATGACCCAACTTGCCACCACACCCGAGGCAACGACGGCAGCTAACGCGACGATGACGACCGCCAGCGTCACCCGCCGCCAGCGGCGGCGCGGTGTCATCGTAGCTATGGTGTCGGACGCGGTCATTTCGCGGAGCGCACCTCGACGCGTCCGGTGCTGCTGCGGCCGTAACGCGACGGATTGTACATGTCCTCGACATACGCCTGCGGCAAAACGTACTTGCCCGGAGATACCGCGCGTACGACATAGGCGACGGTGAACACCGCCTTGTCATTGGCTGCGCGATCGATGGCCGCGGTGAACCGGTCGTCGCGGAATTCGGTGTTGACCGGCGCCTGGCCGTCCTCGATCCAGTCGAGCGTTCCGGTGTCGCCGGATGAGACCAGATTCGGATTGTCGATTTCGAATCCGGCGGGGAGATAATCGGCCACCATGATGTGACCGTACTCCGGCTTGGCCTCGGTGATCTTGAGAACGACCGCGAACCGATCGTTTTGCTTGGCATGCGTGGGATCCGCAGGCTTACCGTCGAGGGTGAAATAGTTTCGCTCGATCTTGAAGCCGTTGGAAGCAGCGGGCTCCGGTGTCACCGGCGCGCCGGTCACAGATATCACCGCCTGCACCGGCGCATCGCCGGTGTTGGTGATCTTGATCGGCTTGCCGGTCATCTCGGCCGCCTTGTAGCTGCGGTAGAGCGCAGTCTTGACCGGCGCACCATCGACATCGAGCGTCATGGTTTCCTTGGCGAGCGCCCTCGCCGCCAGAACCAGCCACGCATTCTCCTGCGTCGAGGTGTAGGGCGTCAGTCCCCGCGCGGCTTCGACACGCTGAACCGCCTGTGTCAGCGTCGCGCGCGGCGCATTGCCTTCGCCCGCCAACGACACCAGCGCCGCGGCATCGCGCAAGGCCGAGCCGTAGTCCACCCGGCCGAACTCGATGACTGGTTTCGGCGCCAGACTTTCGGCAGCAGCAGTATAGACACGCTCCGCGCGGGTTCGATCGCCGACCAGGGCCAACGCCGCAGCCAGTTGTGCCTTGGCGATGGGCGTCGCCAGATTGGTCAACTTGGTGTCGGCCAGATAGCGCAGGTCGCCGATCGGCGCGGTGCCGTTTTTGGCGAGAACATAGAGTCCGTAAGCCAGATTACGGCCGCCGTCTTTCTCCGGCTCGGCTGCATTCACCACCGAATTGCGGACGCGATCGAGCGCGCTCTTGAACAGGGGATCGGGAACCGCAAACCCCTTCTCTCTCGCGCGGGTCAGGAAGTCGGTGACGTAGGCATCGAGCCACGCATCGTCACCGCCCGACGACCAGAGACCGAACGAGCCGTTCGAACCCTGGCGCGCCAGCAGCCGATCGATCGAGCTCTTGATGCGATCGTCGATGCTCGTATCCATCGCAAGATGTGCTCCCGCTGCAAGATCGTTGACATACAACAGCGGCATCGCGCGGCTGGTGATCTGCTCTGAGCATCCATACGGATACCGATCCAGCGCCTTCAGGATGGTCGCGGCATCCAGCGCCGTCGACAGACCGACGGACATCGACACTCCACCCGTTCCCAACACGAGATCGGAGAACATGTCCGACGTCAGCGTGAGACTCTCTCCCTTTGCTAACGTCCGGACTGAGCGGCGCGCAAGGATTTGGGTCGCGGGCTTGACGTCGAGTTCATAATGCCGCGCCAGCGTCAGCCCGTTCGGACCCTTGATATCGACATCGAGTTGCGCGGTACCGGCTCCCCCACTGGCATTCAGTGCCAGCGCCATCGAACTGCGCTGCTTGGCCGCGAGGGTGACCGTGGTTGCAGGATTGCCTGTCACCTTCAATGGTCCCGACGTTTTGACGTTGATGGTGTAGTCGCCGGCTGCACCCTCGACATTGTCGAGGTCGAAACTCATGGTCCCCTGATCTCCGGTCAGCAGGAAACGCGGCAAGGTCGCCGTCAGCACGACGGGATCGCGCACGGTGACATCGACCGTCGCGCGACCGAGCTTGGTCGCACTCCACGCCACCGCCATCACACGCGCAGTGCCGGCGAAGTCCGGAATGTCGAAACTGATTTCGGCGGTGCCGTCGGCTGCAACGGTGACGATGCCGGAATAAAGCGCGAGCGGCTTTTGCGTGGGCGGACTGCCTTGCAGCTCCACGCCCGCGGAATCGCCGCCGGTCTTGAGTGCTCCGCGCGTGCCCTGCATGCCGTCGATCAGTTGCCCATAGAGATCGCGGATTTCCGAGGTCATCCGGCGCTGTCCGAGATAATAGTCATCCGGCGCGGGCGGCTTGTAATTGGTGAGATTGAGGATGCCGACGTCAACGGCGGCAACCACGATCTTGGCGTCTTCGCCGGGGTTGAGACCGCCGACTTTCACCGGAAGCTTCAGCGTCGTCGAGGGCCGCACCAGCGCCGGTGGCGACAGGCTGACTGAAAGCGTCCGCGCGGCCTTGTCGATGCCGAACCATTTCAGGCCGATGGCGCGGCCGGGCATGCGGTGGGCGGCAACATCGAGCGGCCGCCGCAGCGTTGCCACCACATAGGCGCCCGTTCCCCAATCCTTGCCAATGGGGATTTTGATCTGCGAGGTGCCTTCCTTGACCTCAGACGTCTGGGTCGTCAGCAGCCGGTCGCCGAGCACATTGATGGTCAGCTTTCCCGCAGTCCGAGCATTGACGGACACAATCATCGTGTCCCCGGACTGATAGTCCTGCTTGTCGATAGACGTTTCCAGCAGATCGGGCGTATCGGCGCTGCCGTCCGAGTACCAGCCGACATCGAATTGGACCGACGTCAGCGGCCCGTCGGGATCTGACGATTTGACGTCGAGCCGATAGCGGCCGGGCTGGGGGGAGAACTCGATCCGCGCAGGCTTGTCGGCGGCAATCGTGAGATCGCCATCGGCCACCCGCTTGGTCGATTTTACCGGCTCGTATTCCCAGGACGAATTCTGCCGGTACCACTGATAGCGGCTCTCGAGCTTGAGCAGCTCGTAGCGCAGGCCACTACGTGCGAGTGCGGTTCCGTCGGGTGCGACAAAGGCCACATCGAAGCCGGCCTTGTCCCCTTCCGCGACGTTCTTGTCGCCGAACAGCGGTTTCACGCCGATCATGGCAGCAGCCGGCGCTATCGGGAGAACGAGCTTCCGCTCGACGGCGCGCCCGCCGGCTTCAGCCATGCGAATAAATATCTGCGCTTCCTGCGGCTGGGTCGATGACGGCGGCTTGGTGAGACCGACCGGGAACGTGGCGACGCCGTTGGCATCGGCTTCGGGCAGGTTCTCGATCGGGGTGCGTTCGTTGCTGGTGGTCTCTTCGTCCGCCACGCCGAACTGATAGCCCGCATAGCCTGGACGACTTGCTGCGGGAGCAACCAGCATGTCGCCTTCGAGTTGGAGCCCGGATGCCGGCGCGCCATAGAGGAAATGGCCGTCGACCTTAAGTTCTACTGGAACTTCAGCATTGATCAGCTTCGCCTTGCTGGTTAGATCGAATTCGAGCCGATCCGGCACATAATCTTCGACCATGAATGTGGTTTCGCCCACCGACTGGCCCTTAGGATCCGTGAATGCACGAACGCGCCAGGTGCCGGTCGGGACCGACGAATTGAGCGGCAGGGTCAGGCTTCGACCGCCTGCGCCCTGGTCGGCCAGAACGGCGCGGCGAAACTCAACCCCATCGGGCCGTTCGACCACCAGCGTCAGCGGACCGCCGGTCACGGCGTTGCCCTGCCCGTCGCGCAGCAGCGCAGTCAGATAGACCGTCTCTCCGGAGCGATAGACGCCACGCTCGGCGTAGACGAAGGCATCGGCTCCAGCAGGCACGGCACGGCCCGAGACGCCGCGATCGGTCAGATCGAACGCGCTCGACTTCAGGCTGAGGAACGCATAGTCAGCCTTATCGGTGCTGACCGTCAGCAGCGCCGGCGACAAGCCGCCCTCGCCGCGCGCAAGCCCCGCCTCGAACAGGACATGGCCGGACTCGTCGGTCTTCCTGGTGGCCAGGATTTCGTTGTTGCGGGCGATCAGGCGGACCTCAGCCTTGCCCACGGCATCGGTCGACGCCAGCGAATTGACGAAGACATGGATGCCGTCATTGCCGGAATACGCTGTCAGGCCGAGATCGGAGACGATGAACCACTGCGTCGCAAGCGAGCCTGACTCCTCGTCGCTGCCCGAGCCCTGTCCCTTGGCGGCGGCGGTCATCACGTAGACGCCGGGCTGGAGATTGCCGAGCGCTTCATCGACCGGGAATGCGGTGGTCACGTCGGTGTTCAGCGTGGAGGCCGTGGCGACCTCGCCGGACCAAACCTTGACCCCGCGCTCGTTACCCAGATCGGACAACTGATAGGTGCTGAGCGTTTTCTGGAAGTCGCTGTCGATCACGGTGTTGATGAGATTGCGGTCGCCGATCCGGAACACCTGCACCGACACCGCCTGGGTGTTCACGCTGACCAGCGGAATGCCGCGCTGACCCGTACGCGGCAGCACGTAGGCGCGGCCGGTAAAACGTACGAACGGCTTGCGATCCCGCACATAGACGTTGAATTCAGCCGATTTCGGCAGACTTTCCTTGACGGTCGATGG
>JAFEFK010000507.1 GCA_018240625.1 Pseudomonadota bacterium | reverse complement strand
GTAAACGCGGATCTCCATTTGCCGAGGATTTCGTCGGCGTCCTCCCAGTCGTTCATATCCTCGAGCGACCGGTACATCGCAAACGGCCGAACCTGCTTTACGTAGTGCTCGACCATATCATCGGGCCGGCCTTTACCGCTGTCATAGCTGTTCCAGTGCACGATTTGCCCCAGCGGACGGCGATAGCGCAAATTCACATCCTTCTCCGGATAGCCCACCGGAATGGTGCCGATCGCCTCCATCTCCCGGGGATAGCCGAGGACATCGGATAGTTCGCGATTAGTGGTGTCCTCGCCGCCGCCCGAGAGCCATGCCGACGTCAGTCCGCATGCGGTGACCGCGAGCTGGATGTTCTGTATCACGGCGCCGAGCGAGGCGAGATAGATTCGCTCATTGTTCTCGGAGTATTCATCGGCCCATTCCGCCGAGGTGGCCTGCGGAAAACAGGCCTTCCAGCGGGGATCACCCAGGACGATGAAGATCGCGACGGTATTGGAAAGGTAGGTTTTCTTGACCGCCGGGAAGCCCTTGGCGTGGTCGACCAACCGCTGCGACTGGCGCAGGAAAACGTCCAGCACCTGTTGCTTTTTGGCTGGATCATCGACGATGACCAGATCCCAGGGCTGGGCGTTGGCGCCGGTCGGACCCCAGCGGCCGGCTTCGGCGATCCGCAGCAGCGCGTCGCGGTTGACCGTCTTGCCCTTTTCGAATCTGCGGACACTACGGCGGCGACGCACCACCTCCATCAAGTCGTCATAGTGGAATAGCGGCGGCGTTTCGGCCACGGACATGGTGAACCTCCCGGAATTTCCATTGCCCGAGCATGCTTCGGCGGCCGTTCCCGGGCAAGGTCGCTTTTGCCGGTGGTTGCGCAGGTTCCATCCGATTGCAAAACAACCTTGCAGGGACCAATTAAGAGGCGGGCCGTGCTAGAAGCGGTCCATTCCCCGGGACTTCAGGCGAGGATCACGTGACCATAATCGAGCAGGGCAGCGAACCGTCACCGCAGGCGTCCGACCTCATCAAGGAGACGACGACCCAGACGTTCATGAAGGACGTCATCGAGGAATCGAAGCGCCAGCCGGTGCTGATCGATTTCTGGGCGCCGTGGTGCGGCCCCTGCAAACAACTGACGCCGGTGATTGAGAAGGCCGTTCGGGCCGCCAAGGGCAAGGTCAAGCTGGTCAAGATGAACATCGACGAGCATCCGGCGATTCCAGGCCAGATGGGAATTCAGTCGATTCCGGCGGTCATTGCTTTCGTCAACGGCCAACCCGCCGATGGATTCATGGGCGCGGTGCCCGAAAGCCAGGTCAATGCGTTCATCGACAAGCTGACCCAGGGCGTGGCCGCTCCGGGGGAGCCGAATATCGCGGAAATCCTGGGCGAGGCGGACGCCGCGCTTGCCGCCGGCGACCCCGCCACGGCGGCCTCGATCTATGCCGAGATTCTCGGTTTCGATGCCGCGAATATTCCGGCAATGGCGGGACTGGCGCGCTGCTATGCAACGACCGGTGCGCTCGACCAGGCCAAACAGACGCTCGCGCTGGTGCCCGAGTCCAAGCGCGGCGATGCCGCGGTCAAGACCGTGCAGACCATGATCGATCTCGCCGAGCAGGCCAGCTCTCTCGGTCCCGTGGCCGAGCTTGAACAGAAAGTCGCCGCAAACCCGCTCGATCATCAGGCGCGATTCGATCTCGCGACCGCGCTGAATGCCGGTAGCAAGCGAAGCGACGCGACCAATCATCTGCTCGAGATCGTCAAACGCGACCGCAAATGGAATGACGACGGCGCCCGCAAGCAGCTTGTGCAATTCTTCGAGGCGTGGGGTCCCACCGACGAGGCCACCGTCGAGGGACGCAAGCGGCTATCGACGATCCTGTTTTCCTAAGCCTGCCATGCCAGGATAACACCGGACCCGCACATGCCGATCAACGCAGACTATCGCGGACCCGGTGACCTTCCTGAGGTGATCCCTGTGTTTCCGCTGCCCGGCGCGCTTCTGCTGCCGCGCGGCCAGATGCCGCTGAATATCTTCGAGCCGCGTTACCTTGCGATGGTGGACGATGCGTTTCGCGACGGCCATCGCCTGATCGGAATGATCCAGCCCGACATCGTCCATTCAGCGAGCGAAGACAGACCGAAACTGTTTCGCGTCGGCTGTGCCGGACGCATTACCCAGCTCGCCGAATCCGGCGACGGCCGTTACATCCTCGAACTCACCGGCGTCGCACGCTTCAAGGTCGCGGAAGAGCTGACGGTGTTGACGCCTTATCGCCAGTGCAAGGTGGATTTCTTTGCTTTCATCGATGATTTCACCGCGCGCAAGGGCGAAGACGACGTTGACCGCAAGCGTCTGCTCGAGGTGCTCCGGGATTTTCTCAAGGTCAACAACCTGAAGGTAGACTGGGACGGGATCGAGAGCGCCCCCAACGAGGCGCTGGTCAATGCGCTGGCGATGATGTCGCCCTATGGCGCGCCGGAAAAACAGGCGATGCTCGAAGCGCCCGATCTGAAAACACGCGCCGAAATCCTGATCGCCGTGACCGAAATGGACCTCGCGAAAAAGCGCACCTCGGGCGAACCCGGATTGCAATAGAGCCCTTTCACTTCTGGTGGATCGGAAGCGGGGCTCTATGATTTTGATTTGACGCGTTTTCTTCACGCGAACCGGTACCCACTTCGCCCGAAAACGCTATAGGGCGCCGCTTATGCCGCCACGGCAGCGGCTGCGCCCCGATCGAGCCACTCCGCCCACGAGAGCGTGCCACGCACGCCGTTGCCCCCTATGAATCCCATCCGGCGGCCGAGATGCTCGGACAATGGAACGATAGCGCGGCGCAGGTGACGCGCCTTCTGATACTGGCGCGCGAATTCAATGCAGCTCAGGTCATCGGGACCGCCGATCTCGGCACGTTCACCGCGCGCGCCATCGAACGCGCACCTCACGAGATAGTCGGCGACGTCAGCCGTATCGACCGGGTTGAACGGCGTTCTGGGCAGCGGCCAGACCGGAAGCGGCGCGACGCCGGCGAACGTCTTCTCCAGCAGATAATAGAACGGCGTCGCACGAACCACCGACCACGGCAGCGGAGAATTGCGGACAAGCTTCTCGCCCGCTAGCTTGATTTTCGCATAGGGAAGCATGGCTTCCTCCAGCCCGACGATGGAGACATGCAGGAAGTGCTGCACCGACGCTTCGTGACACAGGTCAATCAGCCGCCCGGTGCCTTCCACATCGACGGCGGAAGGCGATCGCACGAAATCGAGCGGCCTGACGCCGCCGCGACGCGCGATCGGCGAATCGGTCGCGGCATTGATGACCGTATGTACCCCTTGCAGGGCGGCCCGCAGTCCTTTGCCCGTGGCGAGATCGCCGACCGCCCATTCGACCTGTATCTCGGGGCGCGGCGCGCGCGCGAATATCCGCACCCGGTGTCCGGCTTTCAGAAGCCGGGGAACGATATCCCGGCCGAGATGGCCGGTGCCTCCGGTCACGAGAATAAGTGACATCTGGAAACCTCCCTTGCTGAAAAGACCTCTCTCGCAGAGAACCGTTTGGGTCCTGCTCGCATGGCTCATCCACGTCTCCATCGCGGCGGACGGCTTTCAAGATTCGCCGCCACGGCTTCCACGTTGTTGGGCATCCCCAGCAGTGCACGCTGTTCTGCGGTCTCAGCAGCGAGCAGCGTCGCGGCGTCGCCATCCACCGCCAGATTCAGAAGCCGCTTGGCTGCGCAGATCGCATCCGGGCTGCGGCTTGCGATCTCGCGCGCCGTCGCCATGGCCGCCGCCCGCGGATCGGCGGCAATGCGCGTGATCAATCCGTATGCGAGCGCTTCCTCGGCGGAAAAAATTCGCGCGGTGTAGCTGAGTTCGCGGACGATATCCTCGCGGGCGAGATGGCGCATAAGGGCCATGCCCGCCATGTCGGGCACCAGCCCCCATTTGGTCTCGATGACGGCGAAGCGCGTATCCGGCGCGGCGTAGCGCAGGTCGGCGCCGAGCGCGAGCTGGAAGCCGCCGCCGTAGGCGATGCCGTGGACTGCCGCGATCACGGGCACCGGAAGCTCTCGCCAGAGCCACACGAGGTGCTGTGCGAAGTTGGCGGCGCCGTGGGTTCGCCTGGTGAGATCTGCGAACGGCAGGATCGGTTCGCCCCTCGCAGCCGCCATGATCCGTTCGAGGTCGAGCCCGGCGCAGAATGCGCGGCCCTCTCCGGACAACACCACTGCGCGAGCGGCCGGGTTGTTCTTGAGCCCCGCGCCCGCCGTAGCGATGGCCTCGAACATCGCGGGGTCAAGCGCATTCATCTTGTCGGGACGGTTCAAGCGAACCTCGGCAATTCCATCTTCGACGGTCAATCGAATACGGTCATTCATGACTTATCCCTCGTGCTTGCCTCGTGCTCGATCGGTTCAGGCGTGCTTGCGCGTCCTGACAGCGCGGCCGGCAGAGCGTTTTCGAGCGAAGTGGGTCCCGGTTCGCATCGAGAAAACGCGTCAAACAAGAATCTGGAGCCGCGTTCCGATTCCATCGGAACGGAAATGGCTCTAGTAACCGGCGACCGCCATCGCGACCACCGCACCCAGCGCC
>JAFEFK010000506.1 GCA_018240625.1 Pseudomonadota bacterium | reverse complement strand
GATGTCTGCGATCGCATCCTCGGCACCAGCGAGAATCAGGCCCGTGGCCATCCGCGCGTAGGCCTCGCGGGTCATCCCCTTGCCGTCACGAAACCAGAGATAGTGCCAGTTCAGCATGCCGAACAGCGACATGGTCAGCGGTTTCAACTGGCCATGTTTTTTGGCAACAAAGGGCAACGCGTCGGCAATCGCATCGGACACGATGCTGACCAGCCGTCGCTCCATTTCCTTGAGGATGTCCTGTTGCGCCGGTGCCAGCAACTTCAGGCTGGAGATCTGAACCTGGTGTTCGGCGTCGGCGCCGCGATAGGCGTCGAGCAATGCTGTCGCAATCGATACCAACCGCTCGCGGGCGTCCGTTGAAGCATGCGCAGCGGTTTCGACGACGGCGACGAGATGCTTCAGGTGATCCGACAGGACGTCGAACAGCACGTCGTCCTTGGAATCGTAATAGTGATACATCAGCGCTTTCGAAACGCCGCAGGCGTCGGCGATCATCGTGATCGACGTGCCCGTGAATCCGTGTTGCGCGAACAGCCGCGCGGAGCGGCTGAGAATGCCCATACGCTTCTGGTCGTAGTCGTTCGCCCGCGTGCGAGCCATGTCACCCCGATCGCTGCAGACCGGGCGCGGATCGACCGGCGCGGCGCTGGCCGGACAGTCGCATTGACCGTCCAATTGGTCAATTATATTCCCTGTACAGGATGGGTGCCGGGATTGGTCTGTCTCAGCGTCATTCCGGGGTGTGCGAAGCACGAACCCGGAATCTCATCTCCTGGCAGCCGGGATTCCCCGATGTGCAATTGCACATCCGTGATCGCCGCCGACGCAGCGTCTTCAGATGCGCAATTGCGCATCGAGAATGACGATGGAGAGTTTTTCAGTTAAGCCACCCCTTATGTCGCATCCGCTCGCCAGCATCGTCGGGCAACTCAAGCGCGAGCCGTCGCGCACCGGCTCGCTCGTCATCACAATATTCGGCGATGCCATCGTGCCGCGTGGCGGCTCGGTCTGGCTTGGCATGCTGCTGGCTTTCTTCGAGATGCTGGATATCGATAGCGGCGTGGTGCGGACCGCGATGTCGCGGCTTGCCGCCGATGGCTGGCTCGAACGCACCAAGGTTGGCCGCAATAGTTTTTACCGGCTTGCGCAAAAGGGACGGCTGGCCTTCGACACGGCTACGGTGCATATCTACAACCCGCAATCGCCCGAGTGGACCGGGCGGTTCGAATTGCTGTTGATCGGCAACGGCGAGGATCGAGATGCCGCGCGCAACGCGCTCAAGGCGAGCGGTTTTGGCAGTCCGTTGCCAGGTGTGTGGGTTGCGCCGTCGGGGGTCGCCGTGCCGTCGGAGGCCGCGGGCGCCATCAGGCTCGAGGTGTCGGCGGAAGACGACAGCGGCCGGCGGCTGCTGAGCGAAAGCTGGCCGCTCGACCGCACCGCCGACGCCTATCACAAATTCATCAAGACGTTCGAGCCGCTGGGGGAGTGGATCGGCCGCGGCGAGCAGTTGTCCGACGCCGACGCGTTTACCGCGCGCATCCTGATGAATCATCAGTACCGGCGGGTGGTGCTGCGCGATCCCTTGTTGCCGCCGGCGCTGTTACCGGGGGATTGGCCGGGCAGGGCGGCGCGAGAACTCTGCCGGCAGATCTTCCTTGGCCTGGTCGAGCCATCCGAGCGATGGCTCGACCAGAACGGCTCCAATGAGACCGGTCCCTTGCCGCAGGCGGGACCGGAACTTCGGAAGCGATACACGGATTGACTCCTGAATTTATGTTACAGAAATATATTGCTAAGTTCATTTTATGATATATATTGAGCGCATCAGGGAGAGGCGGCCATGTATACGCAGGCGCTCAACACGTCCGACGGCG
>JAFEFK010000505.1 GCA_018240625.1 Pseudomonadota bacterium | reverse complement strand
AGGTTCATGGAATTGGCTTCTTTTTGATCGGGAAGACCACGCATCGCCCAAGCATCGGGCGGCGTTCTCGTCTTGCGGTGAAGGGTCAATCGAATGCGGCGCGGCGTGATCGAATCACGCGGCGAAAGCGGTTAAAGGGTCGTCGCTTCCGGCCAAGTCATTGGCGCCACTTCATTTCTCAAACGCGGTTGAAGGCGAATGACCCGATTTACGGCTCCGGGCGCCTTCGCTGCGGCGCAATATAGTCAGAAATCGTCAAAAAACAATGCGTTGTTTGGGATTTGGTGAACTCATTTTACGGGCGAAAGGGGCCGTTTTGCCGGCTGCGGCTCGTCTGTCGGGTAAACGCCCCGCAAAACCTCCTCAAAATGGCCTTTAACCGCGTCGTTGCAGAGGCAGGCGCGGATGGCGAGGGCATCGCGGTTACGCACCAGGATGGCGCCGCGCCGGGTCTCCAGAACACCTTCGGCCTTGAAGGTCTGAATCACCCGGCTGGTGTAGCTACGGCCGACACCAAGCATGGCGGACAGTTGCTCGTGGGTCAGCGGGACAAGATCGCTGCCGGTCCGCTCCATTGCTGAAATGATCCATTTTGCGGTGCGCTGCTCGATCGAATGGATGGCATTGCAAGCGGTGGACTGGAAAACCTGCGCCAACATGCAGTCGGCGTAGCGTGCGAACAGGTTGCGCAGCGTGTGTGATTTGGCTTTGGCGGCTTCCAGTTTTGACACCCGCAGCCGCGCAAACGGGCCGCCGACCTTGACCATGATCCGCGTATAGGCGGGCAGAAATCCATGGCTCACGATACCGCCGACAGCCCCCTCGCGTCCGACCAGAATGCTTTCAACGTCGCGGCCGTCTTCGTTGGGAACGAGGTAGGAAACAAGGCTCGGTCCGCAGGGAAAGTGGACGATTTCGACGTCGTCACCTGGATTGTAGAGCAGATCGTCGGCGCGGCCCTCGCCAAGTTCCAGACATGGCTCGATCAGTTTGAAATCGGCGTCGCTGAGCCGGCGCAGGAGGTTGTTGAAGGGGCGGTCGGAATTTTTCTGGGCGTCGTGCTGCGGGGCCATGCTGCCTCTTTCTCGTCGTCCGATCATAACGAAAGGGTCTGCCGAGTTATGTTCAGAAGTGAACAGACAACGCCCGGACGATATGATCGGTTCCGGATGGGAACCAGGTGAGGGGGACGAGTCTCGCCCGGTGTTCCAGCGGAATTTTTCAGTCATCCATAACCTGGACGAGAACCATGGAACCCACCGGTCCCTGCGGTGCCGCGGCGGTGTCAGCCGGTATGCCCGGCGACGTCCTGATCGTCGAAGACGACGCCATCATCGCGCTCGACTTCGAAGATACGCTTGCAAGATTCGGAATAGCCTCGGTTCGGATCGCGTCGAATGTCACGCAGGCGCTGGCGATGATCGCCGAACGTGTGCCGGACTTCGCGCTACTCGATATCGGACTGT
>JAFEFK010000504.1 GCA_018240625.1 Pseudomonadota bacterium | reverse complement strand
TGTTTCGAAAATCGCTGGAGAAATATCCAGCAACGCGATCGAATAGCTTTCCGTCTACCCATTGACCGGTCAAGCTGTTGGAAACAATGCATACGTTCGTTTGGCGATCCGCTTTCCAAGGCAGAATCAAGGTGTTCCAGAACAACGAGCGAATAAGCATTTCCATTTGGGCACTTCGCGCAACTGGCTTTGCGGAATCGTCCTTCAACGAGGGATACAACAGATCGATCATAATCATGCGCAGGATCGAGATTCTGATGTGCGGCCATAGTAGCATTCCCGTTTCGATGCAGCGAAAATCGAGAATGCCAACATCATCCTCGATCAACAGCAATCGCTCGATCGTCAAGTCAATCATCGCACGCAAACTTTCTAAACACTATGCATTTGCCCAGACGTCGAGACGCCGACAAATCACGCACAGGACTCTGCCACTCTTCGCTGCAGGTTGATCGATTCGCCGCGCAGCTTGGCGCCGTCAGACCAGGTACTGGCCACGGCGAATAGAAACACCTCAGATAAACATCTCAAAATGCAGACAGGTCTGCTCGGCAATCCGAGATTGGAGGCTAGAAACATACGGTGTCGGGTAAGTTGCAAACAATTATTGCCACCGGCGATTGCTCGATGTGCCGCATTCGCATGCGGTCGAGACCGATACCGGCTGGGCGCAGATCGGTGCGAGCGGAAGAGTTTTTCATCATATCAAAGACGATCCCGGAGGTTGGGAGTTTCGAGAGAATTCGGAGCATCTGCGCTGAGGAATAACGCGCCTATTGCTTGTCGCGGTTCGAACCAGGGCAGATCGAAGCTTCTTATGGCGACGGTCGTCGCAAACAAGGCCAGAATACCTTGTGTAGCAGCGTAACCGATCGCCGCGCCCTGCATGCCGAACGTAGAGACGAGCACCCAGACGACCACCGCGCCGACCGCGGACGCGCTTACTGTAGACGATGCCAGCAGCCCTGTCCGCTCCCTAAAGAAGTAGATGCTTGACGTACAGAAGTAGACGCCGCTGAAGGCTCCACCCAGCACGAACCACGGAAGCATCTGCACAGCCTCCGCATAGCGGGGACCGAGCAAGAGTCCGCTCGTCCAGTGCAGGCCCACGTCAACCGCCGCCGCCAGGCAAAGAAAAGCCGGCGCCGCGACATAAATTGCTCCCACGACGCGGAGCTTGTCGCTCGCGTCACCTGATCCAAGCTTTGCGTAGAGCCACGGGTTGTAGGCTTTGACAAACGCGTCAGCGAGGATCGTCATTACCATTCCCAACTGAGCGCCGGCGCCGTAAATGCCGAGCATCTTCGAACCGAGCTGGGTCGAAACCATCCATCTATCGATGGTGCTCAGGATGACGCCAGCCATCACATGAGGAATCAACGGCAGCCCGTAGCGTATCTGCTGTTTCAAATAATCGGCGCGGATCGACCAGACAGCGTCACGCGAAACGGTAAACAGGACGAGCGAAACGAAAGCCATCGCGACCGCGGAAAGTGCAATCCCCGCGTTGCGCCCGCTAGCTCCCAATCCGATCCAGAGAACGGCGACAAGCGAAAGGCCGACGTTCAGCACACTCGCCGTCACCTGCAGGAGCGCGTTTCTGAACGGTTGCTGCTGGCTTTGCCACAGCACCAAGCGGCATTGAAGAATGACATTCGCGCCCGCCGTCAATGCGGCAACGGCGGCCCAGGGCGCCGGAAGACCGGCCACCAACGACGGCACCGCCATCGCCGCCAACAGAGCGATGAGAGACACCGGTAAGGTAGTGACAATGGCGAAGAGCAATGCCGTACCGTTATAGACCGGTATCTGGTCGCGGGGCCTCGAAAACCAGGCGACCCCGACGGCCGAATGCAGATTTAGCCCTGCGAAAGGCGTACAGAACGTAATCAGCAGCGAGAAGGCGACGATGTGACCGTATTCGGCGGGCGCGAGTACCCGCGTCAACAACGGCAAAAGCAGAAACGGCACCGCCGCAGACGCGATGTTCGCGCCCGCATAAATAGCTCCAGCTCGAAAAACCTTCATTTCTAGTGTTACAGAGCTTACAGCCGGAGAAATGCGGACAGCATTTTCAGGCCTTCTTTGCCGCTCTTCTCGGGATGAAACTGAGCCCCAAGTATCGCACCCGAGCAAACAGCAGCCGTTACGCGATGCCCTCCATAACCGCAGTCAGCCAGCAAATGCGCAGGAGAGTCCGGAACGAGATGGAACGAATGCACAAGATACACGGGCGTACCTGCGGCGGTATCCTGGAGCATCGTTCCGCTCCAGTCGGCGCCGGGCGCAGGCGATATTTCGCTCCAACCGATGTGAGGAATTTTGTGAGACTCCCCAGTGACTGTCCGCGCCGGAACCTGCTTGACCCGGCCCGGTATCAAGCCAAGTCCTTCATGCTCACCGAACTCCTCGCTCGCTGTCGCAAGCATCTGCATCCCAAGACAGATGCCGAGCAGCGGCCGACCCGTCGCCGCAAATCGCAGCAGGGGCTCGATGAGACCGCGATTGCGTAATCCCTGCATTCCGTCGGCAAATGCCCCGACGCCCGGCAGCAGCAACCTTTCGGCATCAACGATATCGGCCGCGCTTGAGGACATCCGGACATTTGCGCCGCAGTGCTCCAATGCTCCCTGCACGCTGAAAAGATTTCCGATGCCGTAGTCGATGACGGTTATCTCGGGTTTGCTCACCCCTGCCTCACTGGAATGCTCTGCGCGCGCGCCACTTCGCGCAACTGCGACATGGTCGTGCGGTTGTAATGAAGCGCGTCGGCAAACGCGACCGCGTCCGCTCCAGCAGAAACAACCTCGGCAAGATGGCGTGCCTCGCCATACCCGCCGCTGGCCACGACAGGAACGGTCACGGCAGATGCGACCGCTCTGGTCAGCGCAGCGTCAAAACCCTTCCGTGTTCCCTCGCGATCGATCGAAGTCAGCAGGATTTCGCCTGCGCCCAATTCGATGCCGCGACGTGCCCATTCCACGGCGTCGATGCCCGACCGTTCCCGGCCGCAATCGGTGTAAACTTCCCATCGGCCATCGTCCCGCGATTTTGCCTCAATCGACAATACCATGCATTGCGAACCGAACCGGCGTGAGACCTCCGAGATCAGCTCCGGCCGCTTGACCACGGCGGTATTGATCGCACCCTTGTCCGCGCCCGCGCGGAGAAGATCCCGAACGTCATCGGAACTGCGAATACCGCCGCCGACCGTCATCGGCACGAAAACATCACGAGCAGCATGCTGAACGATATCCATCAGGTTATTGCGCCCATAAAGACTCGCGACAATGTCGATATAGATGAGTTCATCCGCGCCCTGTTCGTAATAGCGGCGTGCATATTCCTGGGGGTCGCCAATAATCCGCAGCCCCTCAAGGTGGACCCCCTTGATCAGGTTGGGTCCCTTGACGTCGAGCCTGGCGATGAGTCTTACGTTGGTCACGTTTTATTCTTCATTCCAGACGGTCTTGCGTAGGGACCACTCGCCCTTCTCGTATTTCCACAGATGAGGCGACCTGAACGAATCCGCGAGATTATCGAAATATCTCCGGTCGATGATCGGTTGCTCGAACATCTTAGATGCTTCGGGAAATTCGGTCCCGGGAATACTTAGATAGCGGAAGATTTCCTCAGCAAAACGT
>JAFEFK010000503.1 GCA_018240625.1 Pseudomonadota bacterium | reverse complement strand
TCCCGACCTTCACGCTGATTTTCCTGTTGTTGTCGCCCTTCCTGCTGTGGGGACAGCCGATCGGCTGGCGCGCCGTGCCGTTATTCGCAGCGGTCGGGTTGTTCTTTCCCGCGATGCTCACAATCCTGACATTTGCATCGAATCGCGCCCTTGGGCCCGTCGTCACGAGCGCGCTGGGCAATCTCGCACCCTTGTTTTCCGTCGTCGCGGCCGTGCTGATCCTCCATGAGCCGCTGCGATCAGCGGAAACAGCCGGCCTCGTTGTCGCGGTACTTGGCGCCATCGTTACGTCGGTGTCGCGTCCTCGCGAATTGGGACATTGGCGTACCTGGGCCTTGTTGTTGCCGCTGACAGGCGCGGTGCTGCGCGGCATCGCGCCGCCAGTCGTCAAGATCGGCCTCGAAATCTGGCCAAGTCCGATCGCCGCCGGGCTGATCGGCTACGTGGTATCGTCGATAGTTCTGCTGATCGTGCAACGCGTGCGGACGGGCCGCTTTATCGTAAGTGCGCCGCTGGAAGGCCGGCTATGGTTTGCACTCACCGGCATCTGCAACGGCCTCGCAGCGCTCACTCTATATGCCGCGGTCAAAAACGGGCCGATCACGCTGGTCGCGCCTCTGCTCGCAACATATCCGCTGGTGACCGTGGCGTTGAGCGCGCTCGTGCTGTCGCATGTACGGATCACAGCACGCCTTGTCGCCGGTACGCTGCTCACCGTGACTGGCGTCGTGCTCGTGCTGTTAGGCTGAGCGTTATTGCACGGATGGCAACGCACCCTTGCCGGTTGCCGCCTTGGCGCAACCGGGCTTACCTGCCAAAGTAGTTGCGACCGGAGACCCATGTGAATCAACGCCACCCGACCTCGCCCGCGAATCTCGCGTGGCTGATCCTGATCCTGTCGCTCGCGCCCACGGTCGGTCTCGGCATCGGCCGCTTTGCCTATTCGCTGGTGCTGCCCGACATGCGCGACAGCCTCGGCTGGTCTTACTCCGCCGCTGGCTTCATGAACACGATCAATGCCGCGGGTTATCTCGGGGGAGCCCTGTTCGCGGCTTCCGTTGCGAAACGCTTCGGGCTTGCTGCAAGCGCACGCTGGGCTACTGCCGCTGCTGTCCTCTCGCTCGCGCTCTGCGCGCTGACCGGCAATTTCATCGTGCTCAGTTTTGCGCGCCTGCTCGTCGGCATCGCAGCCGCGATCGGATTCGTGGCCGGCGGCGCGCTGGCCGCAACTATCGCGCAATCGCAGCCGGCGCGTTCGAACTTCCTGCTCAGCCTGTTTTATGCCGGCCCCGGCATCGGGATTCTCTCGTCCGGCCTGGTCGCGCCGTTCGTGCTGCAATATTTCGGACCGGGATCGTGGTGGATCGTGTGGTGGGCGATGACGTTGCTCGCCATCGTGCTGACGGCGCCGATGTTTCTCGCGCGATTCGACATCGAAGCGAACGGACCGCAAACCGCAAAAGCCCGTTTCGCAATTCGTCCCGTCATCATCTTCCTCGCCGCCTACTTTCTGTTCGGCGCGGGCTACATCGCCTACATGACGTTCATGATCGCCTATGTCCGCGATGCCGGCGGCGGTGCGGCCGCGCAAAGCGCGTTCTGGAGCCTGATCGGTCTCAGCGCCTTTGTGACGCCATGGATCTGGCGTCAGACGCTCGGCCTCGACCGCGGGGGCCTGAGCATGACCATCATCCTGGGCGTCAACGCAATTGGAGCCGCGATGCCGCTGCTCGGACATTCGCCGCTGCTGCTCGGATTATCTGCGCTGGTGTTCGGCGTCGCCTTCTTCGCCGTGGTCGCCTCGACTACCGCGTTCGTGCGTTTCAACTATCCGTCCGAAGCGTGGCCGACCGCGATCGCAGCGATGACGATTTCCTTCGGCATCGGGCAAACGCTCGGCCCGATCGTGGTCGGCGCGATCACCGACGCGATGGGCAGCCTGTCCTATGCGCTGAATGTCTCGGCCGCGATGCTGGCGGTCGGGGCGATCCTGTCCGCATTCCAGCGCCCGCTTCCCCGCGTGCCGTCCTGAACCGGTCCATTCCGTTCAGCTTCCGCTGAAGGAATTGTAGCCCTGGTCTTCCCAGTAGCCGCCCTTGTAGTCGTTGGTCACTTCCATCGACACGACGTATTTCGGATTCTTGAATCCGAGCTTGGTGGGAACCCTGATCTTCATGGGATAGCCGTACTTGCGCGGCAGGATCTTGTCGTCGAACTTGAAGGTCATCTGGGTCTGCGGATGCAGCGCGGTCTCCATGTCGAGCGGACTGTTGTAGCCATCGACGTCAGCGCACTGGAACCAGCAATATTTTGCCCTGGTATCGGCGCCAACCAATTTGAGAAAATCCCGCAGCGGCGTCCCCGACCAGCTTCCGATCGCGCTCCAGCCCTCGACACAGATGTGCCGCGTGATTTGCTTGACCTCGGGCAGCTTGTAGAGCTCGTCCAGCGTCCAGGACTTCTTGTTCTCGACCAGACCGCTGACCTCGAACTTCCAGGTTTTGCCATCCACGTCGGGCGCGTTTTCTTCGGCATAATAGCCGTTAAACGGAAACGGCCGCGTGATATCGGCCTCGGTGTAGGTCGGCGCCAGCGTGTTCGGATTGAAAATCGCGGCCTGCACCTTGTCATTGAACTTTGAAATCTGCGCCAAAAGATTTTCCGCCGACAGGCTGTCGGACACGTCGCAGCCGGTCAGCATCGTCAACGCACCGAGGCTGGCGCCGCCCGCGATGAAGCGGCGGCGCGCGGGATTCGGCAGCAATTTGGCAGCGTCTTGCACCAGCAGCTTCTTGTCGACGCCCGGGATCAGCAGCGAACGGAAACGGCGCATGTGACCTCCTGAAACGCATCATCGAACACAGCGAGCCCCCTCTCCCGTGGGGAGAGGGTTGGGGTGAGGGCGTACGACGGCAATGTCCACCATTCGGCCTCCTCACCCGGCACTTTCGTGCCGACCTCTCCCCGGTGGGGAGAGGTGAAGGGGATCAGCTCATGATTCCATTTCATGGTGATAATCCCTAGCGGCCGATGATCATCGCGCGCAGGCTTTTGGGCACCAGCAGCGCAAGCGCGACGTGCACGACGAGGAACGCGACGATCAGCGCCATGCAGGCGAAGTGGACATAGCGGGCGAAATCGTAACCGCCGAAGGCGGCCGTCAGCCACTGGAACTGCACCGGCTTCCAGATCGACAGGCCCGACAGCACGATCAGGATGCCGACAACGATGATGCCGGCATACAGAAGCTTCTGCACGTAGTTGTATGTCGTGAGATCGCTATGCGACAGTTTTCCTGT